>CAZRRL010000067.1:0-6861 GCA_964602555.1 uncultured Methanosarcinales archaeon
CAAGTGAATATAACGATTTAATATTGTCTGTAAAAGTTGTAAATAATTTAAATGATGCGATAAACCACATAAATAAATATGGTTCAAAGCATACAGATGCAATAGTAACTGAAAATAAAAATACTGCTCAAACTTTCATGAATTTAGTTGATTCTGCATCTGTAATGTGGAATGCTTCAACAAGATTTGCTGATGGCTATAGATATGGCAAGGGAGCTGAAGTAGGTATTAGTACAGCAAAAATCCATGCGAGAGGCCCAGTTGGCTTGGAAGGTCTTGTAATTTACAAATATAAATTAGTTGGCAAGGGACAAATTGTAAATGATTATATTGGTAAAAATGCAAAAAAATTCAGGCATAAGGTAATTAAAAAGTTATTTTGAAATAATATGAGGAATATAAAGGCAAAGAGGATTGTTGTCAAAATTGGAACAAATGTAATAACTAACACTCATGGAATGCTAGATTTAGTTATAATGGAGAAATTAGTTAGACAAATAGCAGAAATAAAAAATAGTGACAGAGAGATACTAATAATAACAAGCGGAGCAATTGGTGCTGGAATGAAAGAGCTTGAAATTGTGGAGAAACCAAAAAATGTGGTAATGCAGCAAGTCTGTGCAGCTGTTGGCCAAAGCATTTTAATGTCAGAGTATCACAAATTGTTTAGCAAGCATAAAATAAAGGTTGCGCAGATACTATTGAGTTATGCTAATTTCTCCAACAAAAAAACTTTCACCAATTTTCGCAATAGCTTAAGCAAATTGCTTGATTTAGATGTTATTCCTATAATTAATGAAAACGATCCAATATCAATTGATGAGATAGGACCTTCTTTTGGTGATAATGATAATTTATCTGCATTAATTGCAAGCAAAATGAAAGCTGACTTACTTGTTATACTGACGGGCGTTGATGGTCTCTACAACAAAAACCCTAGTCATGGCAATGCTGTATTGATAAAAGAAGTCAGAAGAATTGACAAGAAAATAGAGGCAATGAGTGGAAAGCCAAGCCAACTTGGAATTGGAGGAATGAAAACAAAGATTCAGGCAGCTAAGTTAGCAACAAATGTAGGAGCTACTGTTGTAATAGCAAATGGAAGAAAAAGCAACACGTTGCTAAAGCTACTTGATAATGAAGAGATAGGAACAATTTTTTACCCTAAGTAGATTAAAAATAGATTAAACAATGCCCCCTCACAACCTTTCCTTTAAATTTTTATATAGCATTAATTATTCATACCCTTTCAATCAGCCACTTCCATAAAGGCAAATATTTTACTTTTCTCTTTATGCCAAACCACTCTTCTTGTTTTTCTTCTTCCATATCTTCTGTTATGACAAGCAGATTATTGCACTTAAGTTCCTTACCCGCTTTTAGGAGTGCTCTAACCTCTCTTTCTTTGGTCTTTATGTTATCAATTTCGTGACAAACTTGAATCAACTGCTTGACTTTTAGATTCTCCTTAATTACAAAATCAACTTCCTCATGTTTTTCATTCTTCCAATAATAAATATACAAATTAGAATTAAAAGATTTTTTTCTTAATAATTCTATTGCAACCGAATTTTCGTATAGTCTTCCATAATCGTTTGAGAATTTAATCGAAACATTATTTATTATTCCAGTATCTATCGCATAGACTTTTTTCTCACTCTTTTCAATTTCTACAGGTTTATAAGAAAATCTATTTAATAAAAATATAAGATATGCTTCTTCCAAATAGGAAATATAGTTTTTTACAGTATGCTCACTTTTTATATTAAACTGTTTTTTTAATCTATTGTAGCTTATACGCCCCCCTGGATTGCTCAATAAAGCCATAGCTATTTCCTTAAATGTTTTCTTATATGATATATCATATCTATTTATTACGTCTCTTTCTATAATTTTTCCATACAAATCCCTTAAATATCTTCTTGAATCTTCTTTTTCTACAATTATTTCTGGAAAACCGCCATTATCAAGGTAATTTTTAAGTTCGTGTTTTATCAAACTTTTACCAATACTCGATTCGATTTCTTCTTTGAAGTTAATCGCCCTCAAATATTCCCTAAAACTAAAAGGAAATAGCTCTATTTCTATATGCCTTCCTGTTAAATGGGTTGCTAATTCTTTGCTTAATAATTTTGAATTGCTTCCTGTTATATAGACATCAAAATTAAGTCTTTGAAGCCTATTTGCAAATAATTCCCATCTTTCCAAGTTCTGAATTTCATCCAAGAATAATATTTTGACATCCTTGCCATAAATTTCGTAAAAAGAGGACAAAATCTGCGTTGTATCATAGTTAGATAACCTTTCGTCATCAAAATTCATATAGGCGAATTTTTTTCCTTGCAAGAAGCTGTTTGCCAATACAGACTTTCCACACCTTCTTACTCCGATTATGACCTTTATTAAATGGGATTTTTGGACATCCTTATAATGAGCTTGTGCTTCTCTTTTAATTATCTTCTTATCTTTAAGTAGCTCTCTTAACTCTCGTTTTTGATCCCTTAGTAACGTAATAAGTTCCACGAGTCTAATAAATTCCTTATATTTATAAATTTTTCGCTTTTTAAATACGTATATTTGGCTATTTTTACGTATTATAAATATATTTAATGCATAGTTCAGCAAATTTTCGCATTTATTTCACCCACCCTAAAAACCCCTCACAAAACCAGCTTTAGTGATATTCTCTGTTAAAGTATGGTGTGAGTTTTGCCATAAAATCACCTAGAAAGAGAAATTTCCGCTTATTTTTTAAAGTGTCAACTAATTATGAAATTGAACAAAAAAACATAAAACAGAAATATTTAAATATCACTATCATAATTAAAAAAGCATGGCTAGTCCGTTTAGAGAGGTGTTAGAGTTTCTTGGCAGCATAGGTTTATTTGATGTTGTTTTGCCTTTTCTGCTTGTCTTTACAATTGTCTTTGCAATATTTGAAAAGACAAGAGTGCTTGGCACTGAAGAAATAGAAGGCAAAAAGTACACCAAAAAAAACCTTAACGCTATTGCCGCATTTGTTATGGCCTTTTTGGTTGTTGCTTCCTCTGAGCTAGTTGAAATCATCACATCAGTTTCGTCAAATGCAGTTGTTGTTCTTTTCTTGTCAGTTTTATTTTTGCTTTTAGTTGGTTCTTTCTATAAAGAGGGTGAAACTGTATATCTAGAAGGTGGCTGGAAAATATTTTTTATGATTATAGTATTCATAGCCATAGTTGGCATTTTCCTTAATGCTATCAAAACAAGCGATGGAAGAACATGGCTAGAAGCTTTAGTTGATGTGACAGGCTCAGGCAGCGACATGCTGATAGGCACAATTGTTTTGCTGGGCTTAATGGTTTTATTTATAATTTATGTGCTTAAAGAGCCTTCAAAGGAGGCAAAACATACGTAAAGTTTAAATACTACTACTTAAATAAATAAAATATTAGCTTAAAGAGGTGTAAAAATGTCAAGGCACAATTTGCAACTTGAAAATTTTATGATTACCCTAGAAAGATGGGGAATAACAGAGGTATTGCTTCCATTCTTGCTGATTTTTGTGATTGTATATGCAATTCTGCAAAAGACTAAAATTCTTGGCGAAGGCAGGAAAAATCTTAATGCAGCTGTTGCTCTCGTAGTTGGTTTGCTTGTTGTTATACCTCATGTGACAGGAAGATTCCCGGCAAATGCAGACCCTGTTGTAATAATTAATGCTGCTTTGCCACAACTTTCAATTGTGTTGGTAGCAATAGTATTCTTGCTAGTATTGCTTGGTGTATTTGGCCAAGATTATGTAATGCTAGGCGTCACAATGCCAGGCTGGGTTACGCTCTTTTCATTAATAGTAATACTAATAATCTTTGGAGACGCAGCAAATTGGTGGGCATCTGGCTTTAATAGCACTCTAGAAGACTTTTTTGGCACAGAGATAGTTGCAATAATAATTATGATTTTGGTTTTTGGCCTAATTATTGCATGGGTTACCCATGAGCCAAAGGAAGAAAAGGAATCCTTAGCTAAACGTATTGGTTTTGACTTTGAGAAGCTTTTTGGCAAGAAATAGCCTTATAGATTTGTTATTTTAATAATATGGCAACATTCTTAGATGTAACAGGCTTAGCATACTTTTCAAGCATTTTTGTTTTTCTTTTTGTTTGGTTAGTTGTGTATGCTACTTTTCTCTGGACAAAACTTTTGGGTGAAAACCATTTTGTCATTGCAATTGCTGGGCTTTTGATTGGCATCTTTGTATTGATGTCTCCGCTAGCAACAAACGTAATCGCAAATGTTGCTCCTTTTCTTGCAGTAGTGTTTGTGCTTATATTATTGTTAAATATGACTTCAAGAATGCTAGGTACCGATATTGGCTCATTCCAAGCAGTAAAGGGTGTTTTTCTTGTGGTCATACTAATGATAATAATCATTAGTGTTGCGGTAAAAATACGAGACGAAGCACAGATAGACACTCAAAAAGACCTTTCAAAAACAATGAATCTTATCTTTCATCCAAAAGTTCTGGGTTCTGTGCTAATTTTTGCGATTTCTATCTTTACAATAGCATTGCTTGCTTCTAGGAGTATATAAAAATTAAACATTTTATAATTAAATAAATTTTTGAGTATTTATTTAATAGTAGTTACAATAGAAGAATTTATATAATAGTATTCTTTTTTTATGATTCATTGATAAAAAAATAAAATGTATACAATTAAATACACATTAAAATCAATACCAGAAATAACTATTGAAGTTCTGACAAGTAGTGCTAACTTTGCGGAACCACTTATTCAGAATATAAATCTGCATCCACTTAGGCTAAAGGAAATTTTGGTAGGTGTTTTTGATTATTGGGATGGTATTTATCCCTATTTAAAAAGTAAAAGAATTATTGCAGCAGCTATGGAATTACCAACAGATCGTCAAGAATGGCTAAGAGTAGAAGATGAAATTTATCTTAGAAGTTGTATGTACTCAAATGATTTAATGCTAAAAATATCGCAGGGAGCAGAAAGAGAAAAACTTTCACAAATTGCTTCTAATCTTGAAAGAACAATCAAAGAACTTGAAAGATAGTACTTTATTTTTCTTTTTTTAGTTAATTTAGATTTATTTTTTATTGTTTAGTGGCTATTTGTTTTCCACTGGCTCCTTAACCCCTTTAGCCATTCTATCTAGCTTATTCACACTCTCTGTTAGAGTTGGCAGAACCTTTTGGAACACCTTTTCCATTGCTTTTATCTCTGTTCCAACTTCCACAAGATTTTGATCATAGGTAGAAATCTTGCCCATGATGTTTTTTGTTAAAGAATCAATGCTCATCTTTAAATCCAAAATTTGTTGCTCTAGCTTTGCTATTCTGTCTTCGCTTTTTTCTTTCCATTCAATCACTTTTTTAATGTCTTTTGCAAGCTCCTGCCATTTTTCATCAATTATTGCTTCAGCTACTTCTTGTATTCTTTCCTCGTCTATAGAAACAGGCGTTTGAATTTCACGCGGTGTCTGAAATACTTGAAAAGGTTGCTGCTGGTAAGGCTGCTGCTGGTAGTTTTGCCCATAATCTTGCATGCCCATCTCTGGTTGTTCTGGCGCTTCTGAAAAATCTCCGCTTAAGCCCGCTTGGTTTATAGCATCAAATATTTGGGAATTGTTGTAGCCTTGGCTTTGCAAAGTTTGTACTATTTGGTTGTTTGTGTACCCTTGCTGTTTCATCATAAGAACTTGCTCAACAGGCGAGTTTTGAGTAGGTGCCTCAACCTCTAAAGGCGGCATCGACACATCTAAAGGTTCTTCTTTTTTTTTCTTTAACTTGAAGAAAGCCATCAATACACCTCTCTTTTGAGGTTCTACTTTCTACCAAGGTATTTAAAGCTTTCTATTGCAGCTTTTTCCTAAGAACATCATTAATTATCTGCTCAACCTCATTGTGGCTTACAAATTTGACAGGATTCCATAAGTTAATGTACTTCTCAAGCACCCTTACATCCTCCTTTCTTGCAAGGCTCTGAAGCTCTTTTATAACCAACATTAACTTATCCTTTAAATCTTGCATCTCTTTTCTGATTTCATTTATGTCAGAAACTATGGTTTTGATTTCAGAAGAGTAATGCTTGTGCTTTGATATCATATTTTCTTCTATGACTTGAAGGAATCTTCTAAGATTTGTAAAACCTTCTTCTAATAATCTTAGGCGCCTACTTACCGCATTAATATCACTTGTGACACCGCTCAAATCAGAAAACTCCTGTTGAGAATGACCTAATTTTAGAATTCCTTCATGCCTTCTTGGTGGAGGTGGTGGCAAAGTAGGCTCTGGAATTGGCATTTTTAATTTTTTATTTAATTATTTTTATTGAAATTAATATTTTTTTAAATGAAATATAAATATCTTTTATGTTATTTATTTAAACTTTGTTATTTTATAATAATCTTTCAAATCATTTTCAATTTTATAAACTTTTTTTGCATCTCTGACAATACCTAAATCAATTTCTTTTACTAAAGTTCCTTCTTTATTATTATCTAAAATATTTGTCGTTCCATAAAATGGCAAGGCTATTTGAGTTCTTCCTAATAAAATGTCTTTGGCACCACTGGCATAAAAGTTAGACGCGGCGTTTACATAAACAAATACCACATGGCTTTCAATTGCCCTTGCGGATACAAGGGCATCAACCTCTTTCGGCATTTTATTTTTAAAATATTTGTTATTATAAATCCAATCATAAGATGATGATTTAGCACTCCAGAAAGAAGGACAAAATATAAGCTCAGCTTTTTTTAGCATTAATTTTCTTGTTATTTCTGGATAAAGCAAGTCCCTGCATATCTGAATGCCGATATTGCCGATTTTTGTTTTAAAAACTTCAATATTCTTTC
>CAZRRL010000068.1:0-3124 GCA_964602555.1 uncultured Methanosarcinales archaeon
AAATTTGCCTACTAAGAAAACAGCAAGAATACCTAAAGTATTTAGGGTATAGGAGATAATGCTAAATATTTTCAATGTAATTATTTTTGATGCAGCTAGCATTGTTACGCCAATTTCGTCTGGCAAAGGTGAAGCAATCACGAAGCCTGCAACTACTGGTAATAAATATTCTTTAAGGCGCCCTGGCAATCTGCCGTTGAAATACCTAACTATCCTCTCCTTTGACAACTTTCTGATTTCATCTACAAATGATAACCTTATAAAGCTAAAAATAAATAAATCACCTGTTAAAGCTCCTAAGCCTCCAATAAGGCTTGCTAAGTATATATTCTGATGTGGTGCTAAAATCAAGAAAATTGCTGTTGCTGGAGCCGCAGTAAATCCATAAACAAATAGTATGCCTGCCACAAATGTGCCTGAATAGCCCAAAGAGACTATAAAATCACGAAATGGAACATATTCTTTGCCAGAAAATAAAAGATAAGCGATAAGGAATGTTATTATGAGTAACAAAAGCTTTGGATATCTATTTACATAATGATGCACTCGTCCTAACCCTATAGTCCTGTAACTCATTCTAAACTTTTTGGGAGTACTAGTATTTAAATATTTCTTTTTATATACTAGTATAGAAAAAAGTATATTAATTATAACCTTAACTCTTTCTTCCAATATCCACAAACCATTTCAGTCTTCTTTGCAGCAATTCCTGTATATTTTTCAGGATTATTTAGAATATCTAATTGCCTTTTATTTAATTTTTTAAAATAAGAGCGGATTGTTTTGTCATTTTTAACTAATTGAATTAACGGTTTTTTTGTCAATTGAGACTTCAATGTCATTTCCCTTGCATATTCATGCGCATCAGGATGACCATTAGCTGCTAACAATATATAAAGCGGCTCTGCAATAATCATGTTTTTGCTCAATTCAAAATTTTTTTGCATATTCTCATTGTCAACAACAAGGCTTGACATCACTCTATTTAATCTGACAACTGAAACATAGAATCCTGCTAGCAACTCTGGAATAAATCTCATAGATGCAGAATTTGTCAAATCTCTTTGATGCTCTGATATTTGATCCATGTATATGGTGATAATCCTCGGCATAAATTCTTTCCACATGCTTTTGACATTTTCAAAATTTATAGGGTTTCTTTTTTGTGGCATTGTTGATGAACCAACTTGTGTTGATTCAAAAAATTCACCCACCTCATAAATTTCATTTCTCTGCAAATGCCTCATATCATCTGCTAGATTTGCAATTACTCCAAACGCAGAAACAATATTGCTTAGATATTCAGCTAAGAACTCAGGCTCAACAATTTGTGTTGAAATAGGAGAAGCTTTTAAGTTTAGCTCTTCTAAAACTTCTTCTTCAAATTTTGCTGGATTATCAAAAAATAATGAAGATGCGTTATAAGCTCCAACAGCTCCGGCCATCTTGCCTCTTAGGCTATTGGCAGCTTTCTTTATTCTAACAATCGATGCACCAAACCTGCTGACATATTGTGCAATTGCAAAACCAAAAGTTATTGGTTCAGCATGCTGGCCATGTGTCCTTCCTATCTGCAAGGTTTCTTTTTCTCTTATTGCCAAACTCATTAACGTTGACTCAAACTTTAACAGCTCTGGCAATAAAACATTATTAGTAAATTCTTTGTATCTTAATGCATCTGCAGTTGCGATAATGTCATAGCTTGTAGCAGTAAAATGAACAAAAGGTTTTGCTTCTCCACTTATTTTATTCCTTATACAATTTGTTACTGCCCTTATGTTGTGCTTTATCCTGTCTTCCTCTGCATAAGCCTGCTCTGGAGTGACTTGTCTGCATGCCTTCTCAATTTCATCAGCTATTTTTTGGGTGCATATTTTATTTTTTGCCAGCACTTTTGCCAATGCAGATTCAACCCTTAAAGCATATTTTATAAAGGCTGCCTCAGAAAGATAAGGCTGCAGGCTTTCAAATATTCTTTTATTCCTTCCGTAATATCTGAAATCAAGTGGGCTTACTGTGTCAAAAATATTGATTTTCTCTGGAATTAAATAATGGCCCTCAATGCTTTTATCAATATTTATCAACTGCATTATTTGCCTAGTCAATTCATTTCCAAGATTTAGAACTATTACTTTTCTATTTTTCTCTTTTACTTCTTTAACAATATCATTTTTCCTGAAAATTTTTATGCATGCATGCACCTTTGCAGGTGAGCATTTAACCCTGTTTGCAATTTCTCTAATGTGCAGCTTTTCTCGTGATAAAAGCTCAAGAATCTGTATGTTAATTTTAGTGAAAATATTTGATAATTCTTTCATTTTAGTCATTTACAAAAATCGTTCATTATTTATAAACTTTTCTATTTTTAAAAGTTTATTGTTTGTTTTTTGTTGAAAAACTGATTAATAAACTTTAAATACATACACTAATAAGCAATAATTATATGCTTACAGATTACTATGCAATTTTGAGGGTAGATAGTTTTGCTTCTACGGAAGAGATTAAAAAATCTTACCGGAGATTAAGTAGAGAATTACATCCAGATTTGCATGGAAATTCAAAAGAAGCCAATGAAAGATTCAAAAAAATTAATGAAGCTTATGAAATTTTGTCAAATCCAGAAAAAAGAGATAGATACGATTTATCATATTATCTTAACCTCAACCCTTTTTTTGGTTTCCAGATTTACATGTTTAAATTATGGACAAATCGTCTCAGAAAGCGTATTAATCCAAATTCCAAAATGCCATCAAGTCTAGACCAAATTTTATAACCTTACCCTCATCAAATCTTTAGCCAAAATAATCTCTCCTTTAAATTCTTTTGTACATTCCTTTTTAATATTAGTTTTTAATACTTCAGGGTAAAAATGCGTTAATATAAGCTGTTTAACATTTGCTTGAGTTGCAAGCATGCCAGCTAAAGAAGGGGTCAAATGGCTTTCAATCCTTTTGTTATCTGGAAAAGAGCATTCGGTGAGCAATATGTCCACATCTTTTGCAATTTCAATAGTCTCATTGCAATATTCTGTGTCACCAGTATAAACTAAAGATTTGTTTTTGTGCTCTATTCTATACGCAATTGATTTTGTTGTGGTGCTGTGCTTTATTTGCTTTGTTTTTAT
>CAZRRL010000068.1:3224-6833 GCA_964602555.1 uncultured Methanosarcinales archaeon
AATCTTCTTATTGTGCCTGCGCCACTATCAAACAAAAATTTTTTGCCATTTATTTCTAGTAAATAACCTGCGCAGTTTCTTTCAAGCACAGGCGCAGCAGTTCCGCTTCCAAGTATTGTTAATTTCATCTTACAAAATTCAAAAGCTCTTTGTGTATTTTGCCATTGGAAATAACAAACTTATTTTGATTAAGGCTCCATTTCTTGCCATGCAAATCTGTTATTTTGCCATTTGCTTCTTCAATCATTAAAAATCCTGCTGCAACATCCCATTCATTTGTTGACAAAATAACAAAGCCATCGCATTTGCCGCATGCAACAAGCAACAAATCATATATTGCTGAACCAAAGTTCCTTACATCAATTGTCTTGTGAATAAATTTTTTTAGAAATTCAATTTTTTCATTCCTATTGGCATAAGAATATTCAAACAAAATGAATGAATGATCAAGATTTTTTTTATTTGAAACTCTTATCCTTTTTCCATTCAAAAAAACCCCTTTTCCTTTTTCTGCAATAGCTGTAATATTTAGAAATGGAAAATGTAATACGCCAAGCACAATTTCATTTTTATATTCCAAAGCAATTGATGTTCCAAAAATTGGAATGCCGTGCAAGAAGTTATGAGTTCCATCTAATGGGTCAATAACCCATTTATAGTCTGACTTATTGTCCTCGAACCCAGTTTCTTCTGAAAGAATATTGTGCTCTGGAAATCTTGCCTTAATTGTTTTTATAATTGCCTTGTTTGCTTCGATATCAGCAGCTGCAACAAGCGTTTTGTTGGATTTTTGCTTTACAAATTCTTTTTTGCCGTAATATCGCAAGAGAATTTTGGATGCTTGCTTTGCTGCTAAAAGTGCTGTTCGATTAAAATTTTTTAAGTTCATAGTGAAAGATTAAGAAATAAGTTATTTATATTATTTTTGCATTTTTCAAATACCCCTCAATCCTCTCCAACACATTTTCGTTTTTTGCCTCAAACTCTTTACCAATTATCATTTCATAAGCTGTGATGTATCTTTTTGCAGCCTCTATTTTAACATCATCTGAAATGTGTGGAATTGATCCATCACCAATAAATCCTTTGTTGGCAAGCCATTGCCTTACATATTCTTTGTCAAGCTTCTGCGGCTCTTGGCCTTTTGAAAATAATTTATCATATGTGTCTTTAATCCAAAACCTTGATGAATCTGGCGTATGTACTTCATCTATTAAGATGAGATTTCCATCTAAAGTGCCAAACTCATATTTTGTGTCCACCAAAATTAAATTATTTTTTGCAACTAGCTTAGCGCCAAAATCAAATAAAGCAAGTGCTGTTTTTTCCATTTGCCTGTATATTTTTTCATCAACAAGTTTTCTTTTTATTATTTCATCACCAGAAATTGATTCATCATGCAATCCATGCTCTGCCTTTGTCGATGGTGTTATAATTGGTTCCTCAAATTTTTGGTTTTTTCTTAGACCTTCTGGCAAAATATTGCCGCAAAAATTTCTAACACCTCTTTCATAATTATACCAGGCTGATGTTGTTGTTACACCGGTTATGTAGCCTCTCACTACCATCTCAATAGGAATAAGTTTGCATTCCTTAACAATCATAACATTTGGGTCTGGAACATCAATCACATGATTTCTAATAATTTTTTTTGTCTTTTCAAACCAAAAGGCAGAAATTTGATTCAGGACTTGCCCTTTAAATGGAATTGTGCATAAAACCCTGTCAAATGCTGAAATTCTGTCTGTTGCAATTATTATTCTTTTTCCATTAAGAATGTAATTATCTCTGACTTTGCCTTCGTATTTCTTGCCAAGGTTAAAATTAGTTTTGTCTAAGGTGTATTTTAATTGGTTTTTTATTGTTATGTCTGATAGCATTTTGATTTTTATTTTTAAATTCTCTATATTTATTTTATTTTTGATTTATTTTTATTGGATTTTGGTTAATGTTTTATTTTGATTTATACTTTTATTGCTCCTTGCTTTACTCAAAAATCATTGATTTTTGAGTTCCCAAAAACCCATGGTTTTTTAGGATGACAATAGAGCACAACATCAAAAATTTTTAATCAATATTTTTCAACAATAATAAATTTTAAATCTTATTTATTCGCTTCCAAAACCTTTTGTGCCATTTCTTTTCTATAAGATGTTAACATTTCCTCATACTCATTGTCAATATTCATAATCTCAACTGCAGCAATCGCTGCATTAACTCCATTATTTATCCCAACCCACAAGCCATGTTTAGTATGCTTCAAAAAATTTAAAGCTGCCTCTGCCTTATCATCTCTTTCCAAAAGTAAAGGGCAATAAATAACAAGCTCATCTTTTTTTTCAATTGGCTCATCAAAATAAGTAAATTCTATATTAACTGTGTTTGGGTTTGGTTTATTATCAAAATTAGGCACTATAACAAATCTTTTCAAAGTTTCAACTGCTTTTTTTATAGTTTCATTTTTTTTATCTCCAATTATTGTTATACTTCCATATTTTTTCATCATTTTTGCACAGTTTTGAGCAGCAACATCTGCTTTGTTGACGCCAACAGCCAGAACTGGCACTCCAGGAGGCATTTGAGCAATTGCTAGCAAAGCATCTAAGCCTTGATAATTACCTTTACAAGGGACACCAATAACAGGCCTTATTGTTTTTGAAGCGACAACTCCTGGCAAATGTGCAGCCAAGCCGGCTCCTGCAATCACAACAGCATAATCATTTTGCAAATTATTCTCTACATCTTCAGGAGTTTTATGTGCAGAGCTTACTCTTAAATCAAACTCAATTTTTTCTTTTTTCAGACTTTTTGCAATCTCGTTATAAATTTTCTCATCTGTTTTTGAGCCGAATATTATTAGTGCTTTTTTCATTCAATCACCTAATATAGAATATTTTTGATAATGCTCATTTGCAAGCAATTCCTTTGCAGCCTTATCAGCAATTTTTCTTGCTTCTTTTTTATCTATGTCTATTTTCAAGCTCCACAAAACCCCTTTTTCAATCTTTTTAATGTTTTTGAATCCAAGCCTATTTTTTAATGTTGATAAAAGGACATTTCCGTTGCCATTAATATTTTTTATTAATATTTTAACATTATTATTTTTTTTAACTAAAAAATCAAATGAGTGTTTATTTACATTAACTAAAATATCAACTTTGCTTATTGAATTTTTAAATTTCTCAATGTTATTTTCTATAAAAAATTTATAATAATCTGCTCGATTAATATCTGCAATATTTTTAAATCCAATTCTTCGCAGAGTTTGCAATGCAGTAATAGCTGTAGTGTCAGGAACTTTTAAGCTTACAATCATCTCAACTATTTTTGGCATTTTCAATATTATTTTTGTTATTTTTATAGTTGATTTCACAAGTTATTCTTTTTATTATAATTTATAACTCTCTTATCGCATTAATTTAATCTGCCATTGTTCTTGAAATAATAAAAACAAAAATAAAGATCATGGTTTTAAAATAATCTTCCCAAAATTTTTTCTTTCTTCCATATATTTATGAGCTAAACTTGCATCTTTCAATGGAAATATCCTGTCTATTATTGGCCTAAGTTTGCCGTCTTTAACAAGCTCAAAAACCGACCTTATCTCTT
>CAZRRL010000069.1:0-6719 GCA_964602555.1 uncultured Methanosarcinales archaeon
AAACCATGCAACCCATCCTTGGTCTTCTACACCAAACTGCCTTGCGCCATAAATGCAGCTCATCCTAAAAACGCCTGTTTTGATGCCGTACAATCTTCCATAATCCTGTGCGTACAAATCACCACTTAATTTAGAGCAGCCATATGGTGTATGCTCGCATAAGTCAATTGGAAAATTTTCTGGAATGCCATTTTGGTATTTTTTTTCAAATACATGCCTAAGTTTCTCTTCTTTAATATTTACATTATTGACATTCTTGCCATAAACCTTGTTTGTAGAGCAATAGATAAAGCTTTTAACATCATTCCTCCTGCATGCTTCCAAAACATTAAATGTGCCAAGAGCATTTGTTTCAAAATCGCTCATTGGATCTTCAATAGAAACAGTTACTGCTGTTTGTGCTGCAGCATGCACAACTGCAGCTGCATCTTTTGTAGCTTTTAAAATCTCTTTTAAGTTTTTTATATCACCTTTCACAAGTTTTATATTTTTGAATTGCTTGAGATGGTTCCAGTTAAAATTATTGTTTTTAATCTTTCTTTTTAGAAGAGTGGCTCTGCTTAAATTATCAAAAACAACAACATCATTGTTATTTTTTGCATAATATTCAGCAACATGGCTTCCTATAAAGCCCGCACCGCCTGTAACTACAATTTTCATTTTTTAATGTACAAATCTCTGTATAATAGCATGATTTCCTTTAGTATATTCATTACAACCCTTGGCTTTGGAAAGTTAAAAAATCTGCTTTCAAAAACAGGTTGCCCAAATTTTCTTGGGTAATGCTTTACACCTACCTCTTTAATTTTAAATCCACGCTTTCTTGCCTTTGCTAAAAGCTCTGTTGTTGCAACTCCTGTAGAGCATATTAAGTTTATGCTGTTTATAACCTTTGTGTTAACCAAGCGAAATGCGCAGTCCAAATCCCTTTCTCTTACTTTAAATAAAAGCCGCATAAGCATATTATAGATTTTTGAAACTATGATGCGCATCTTTGGATCTTGCCTTTTAATTCTATAGCCAGCTATTATGTCGTATTTGTTAATATACGGCAAGAATTTCTTGAACTCATTCAAATCAAACTGGTTGTCAGAGTCTGCATAAAAAATATAATGGTATCTAGCATTTTTGAAGCCCATTAAGTTGGCATAGCCAACGCCTTTCTCGTCTTTAGGCTGAATCAAAACCCTTATTTTCCTGTTTTTGCTTGCAAATTTTCTAGCGATATCAATTGTTCCGTCAGTAGAGCCTTCGTAAACAATGACCAGTATTTCATAATCATTTGCTACTTGCTTCAGGACTTTCAGTGCAGAATTAAGCAATTTTGGAATATTCTCTGCTTCGTTATAGGCAGGAAAAAACATTGAAATGTTTGGCTTGGACATTTTAATCAACAAATCTGTACTTTATCAAGTAATATAGTGCTTTAATGCCATCTACCCAAGTAATTTTTTTGCCCTCTTCAATTGTTCTTGGATTGAAGTCAATATCAACTTCCTTTATTTTGTATCCTTTTTTCAATATTTTTGCTGTTAGTTCAGGCTCAAAATCAAATCTTTTTGACTTTAGATTGATTCCTTTAAGTACCTCTTTTCTGAATACTTTATAACCTGTCTCCATGTCGGTTATTTTTGCCCCGTACAGCAAATTCGTAAGCAGAGTTAAAAATAGATTCCCAATGTAATGAAGCTTGTACATCTTTTGCATGTTTCTTCTTATCGCTTTTAATCTCGAGCCATAAACAACTTTAGCTTTATTTTGTAATATTGGCATTAGCAATTTTTCGTAATCTTTTGGTTCATATTCCAAGTCAGCATCCTGGATAAGAATTATGTCCCCAGCTGCGTTCTTAAGCCCTGTTCTTATTGCAGCACCTTTCCCGCAATTTTTGTTGTGATAATGGATTTTTACAGAATTATCGTTTATTTTCTCTAGAATGTCCCTTGTTGAATCTGTTGAGGAGTCATCAACTATAATTATTTCTTTTGAAACGTTTTTTAGTTTGGTACCTTTTACTTTTTCTATAACTGCTTTTATTGTCTTTTCCTCATTAAAAACAGGCATAATAACGGACAGTTTAAACATAAATGCATGAAATTTAAAATATTTAAAAAATTATTGTTTTAAGTTTATATAATAGTATGGGCTTCAACATTTATTTCTTTTGCCCATTGCATAAATCTAATCAAGCCTGTTCTTAAGTCAATCTTTGGCTTGTAGTTTAATTTTGTCTTTATCTTTGTTAAGTCCGGGCATCTTCTTTTAGGGTCGCTTTTGTATGCGTCATTCAGTCCATCGCCGTGCTCAAGCCCTATTTTGTAGTCAAAAAGCCCTACCATGATTTTTGCCAAGTCCCTAATTGATAATTCCGCGTCATCACTGCCTACATTAAATGCCTCTCCATCGTAATTTGAAAGCAAAACCTTGAAGAATCCAGTAATGCCATCGCTTATATAGCAAAAAGTCCTTGTTTGGCCGCCTTCGCCATAGACTGGCAATGGCTTTCCTTTTAGCATGTTTGACACAAAATTTGGAATCACCCTGTAATCATCAAGCCTCATTCCAGGTCCATATATATTGAATGGGCGGACAATCTTGACAGGAATCCTGTAAGTATCATAGTAAACAATGCATAAAGTTTCGCCTAGCCTCTTTGACTCGTCATAATTTGAGCGAGGACCTATGCAAGAGACATTGCCATTGTACGTTTCCGGAGTTGGAATATATTTTGGGTCTGGATCACCATAAACTTCGCTTGAGCTGAAAAAAAGCATGCTTTTCACATTTTTGTCTTTAGCAAGCTCAAGCATGTTTTTTGTTCCAAGAGTTGCAACATCAATTGTTTCTATCTTGAATTCCCTGTAGAATTTTGGAGAGGCAATGCCTGCTGCATGAATAATGTAATCAATTTCCTCGTCTATTTTTAATGGTTCCTTTATGTTGTGCTTTATCGCCTTGAAATAAGGACCCTCTGGAGTCCAGTATTTTATGCCTGTAATGAAATTGTCAACAGAAATAATTTTGCATGGCTTTGTTAATACATTCTTGTTTAAAAAATCCAATACACCAATAAAATAATTGCCCAAAAAGCCGGCTCCGCCTGTTATGAGTATTGTTTTGCCATTTAACGCATTTGCAATTTCCTTTATGCCCTTTGCACTAGTTTCAATATCCTCCTCAATTATTCTGCTTTTCATCATTCAATTAAAACATATTTCTTTGTATGCTCAGAGAAATTTTTTGTGTGCCTTTGCCCTGTTGTAAGGTTGAGCATTACAGAATCCTCTAAAAACCTCATTGCATGCGCTATCGTAGGAGGCGTGATAACTAAGTCGCCTGGCCCTATAACCTGCTTTTCGATTTTTGCATTATCGTCTTTGAGGTTTTTTGAAACGCTTTCATATTTGCCGCTAATTAAGTAAATGTATTGTGTTTGTTCTGGATGATAGTGGTTGCCCCTTATTGAGCCTTTTTTTGATGTTATTATGGCAACATGGCATATAGGCTCTTCAAGTATGTTTGCAATTACGCCACGCTCATCCATAAATTCTGGCTTGATTTTTCTAACAGCTTCATTATGCAACTTAACCACCCTAGCAAAAGACATATGGCTAAATTATAAATCTTTCCATTGCTTATACAACAGCAAATTCCGGAAGAGGAATAATAAACTTGATGCCTTGCTCGGCATACTTCTTTGTTTTTTCCAAGACTTCTTTTGCAAAGTTCCATGCCAGTATAAGCACAAAATCTGGCTTTCTCTCATCTAAAAATTTTGAGTTGACAACAGGAATATGGGTGCCTGGCGCAAATAGGCCTATTTTTAATGGGTTATCTTCAACAATATAGTCTATGTAATCAGCACCTATTTGGCAGAAATTAAGCAAGGTGTTGCCTTTTGCAGGCGCTCCATATGCTGCAATGCTTTTTCCTTTGCCTTTAACCCCTTTAATATAGGACACAAGTTTATTTTTTGTTTCATAAACTTTGTCAGCAAATTGCTTGTACAATTCAATATCATTAATGCCAAGCTTATTTTCATACTCCAATATTTCATTCACGGATTTTTTAACCTCAAACTTGGATTCAGCTTTCTTTACGAAAACCCTTAAAGAGCCTCCATGTGATTCAATCTTTTGAGCGTCAAATACTTGCATATCATGCTTTTTAAAAAAATAAACTAAGGTGGTAAGGGAAAAGTAAGAAAGATGCTCATGGTAAATGTTATCAAAAGTCATCTTTTCCATCATATCAACAAGATATTGGACTTCGATTACAAAAATGCCATTTGGCTTCAGCAATAAACTTACATTTCTTGCAACTTCATCAATATCGTCAATATGGGCAAAGACATTTGCGCCAGTAACAATATCTGCACGCCCTTTTTTTGCAATTATTTTTTCAACAACACTTCTGTTGAAGAAGTCATTTATTGTTTCAACACCATTTTGCTCTGCAATCCTTGCAATATTTTCGGCAGGCTCAACACCAATTGCCTGAACTCCAAATTTTTGAAATTCTTTGAGGAGAATTCCATCATTGCTGCCGATATCTACTGCAAGTGAATTTTCATTTAAATTAAAAGCATTTGAAATATCCTCTGCCATTTTAGCGAAATGTATTTTGAAAGTGTTAGTTGTTGAAGAAACATAGACATAGTTTTTGAACATAATCTCTCGCGGAACAACATAGGTTAATTGAACTAATTTGCAGTTATTGCAGAAACAAAGCGCAAGAGGAAACCTTTTTTCTTCTTGGCCTAGCTCTTCTTTGCTCAAGAAGCTATTTGCCAATGGAGTTTCACCTAACGAAAGGAACTCCCTGAGATTTTTGTTGCCGCAAATCCTGCATTTCATCTTCTAAATGATTATTGGCGATAACTGGCTCATTTATAAAAGTTTTTAAGATGCAAACAAGAGATCAAACCATAGTTTTAAAAACTGGATGTTTTTCGGCTTTTCAGAGGTTTTAGATGAAGCTTTCAATTATAATACCCATATATAATGAAGCCAAGACTTTGCTGAAACTTTTGAAAAAAATAGGGAAAGTTGATTTAGGAAAAATAGAGAAGGAGATAATCTTAGTGGATGATTGCTCTACAGACGGCTCAAGAGAGCTGATAAAGAGATTAAACAAGAAGTATGTTAAAATTTTTCAGGATAAAAACAAAGGCAAAGGGGCTGCTCTGAAAGCCGGCATTAATGCTACAACAGGCGATTTTATAATTTTCCAAGATGCAGACTTGGAGTATGATCCGCAGGATTATGTAAAACTTTTAAAGCCGATTTTGGAAGGCAATGCGGATATCACCTTAGGCTCTAGGCTTGTTGGGCGCAAGTTTCATCTTCTTGGAAGGGAAAAGACAATGCATCCTATGCATTGGATTGGCAACAAATCCCTTAACTTTGTTTTTAACCTTTTGTATGGCACAAATCTGACTGACATAGAGCCATGCTACAAGATGTTTAAGAGCGATATTCTGAAAAGTGTGAAAGTAAACTCGAACAGGTTTGAGTACGATATTGAACTTATGTGCAGGTTAGTAAGGAAAAAATATAGAATTGTTCAAATGCCTATACACTTCAATCCTCGAACTTTTGAGGAGGGCAAGAAAATCACTTGGAAAGACGGAATAATAGCTTTGCTTACTATGCTCAAAAATAGATTTTAATTCTGTCGATTAATTTTGTTGTTGAGTAACCCTTAACCATTGGCGTTAAAACAACTTTGCCATTATTTTTCTCTACAACATTTTTTTCAATGATTTGGCTTAATTTGTAGTCACCTGCTTTTACATGAAAGTTTGGCTTTATTTTGCTTAGCCAATTTATCGGATCTTCTTCATCAAATAAAAAAACGTAATCAACGCTTTCAAGTGCTGCAAGCACACTTATGCGTGATTTTTCATCGTTAATTGGCCTTTTATTCCCCTTTATTCTTTTTACAGAAGAGTCTGCATTTACGCCAACAATTAAAACATCCCCAAGCTTCTTTGCCTCTTCCAAATATCTAACATGACCAAAGTGAAGAATGTCAAAAACACCGTTCGTTGTGACTATTTTTTTATGTTGTTTTTTGAGTTTTTGAGCTATCCGGATTAGATTTTTTAATGTAACAATTTTTTTATTTATTACCATTTCTCAAAATCCATTTTGCAGCATCAAGCAAATCTTTTGCAAAATAATCTGGATTGATGCCATCTTTATCGTTAATTCCATTGCCAGTCAATACATTTATAGTCTTGCATCCAGCATTTTTCCCCATCTCAAAATCGCTTTTCCTGTCGCCAATGACAAATGAATTTTTTAAGTCTATATTGAATTCCTTCTCCGCATCCTTCAAAAACTTAATTTTTGGCTTTCTGCATTCGCAGTTGTCTTCTGGTTTATGTGGGCAATAATAAATCTTTTTTATGTTGATATTATGTTTTTTTAATTCTTTAAGTAAATAATTGTTGAATTTGATAAAATCTTTTGTTTTGTAAACTTCTCTTCCAATGCCTGATTGGTTTGTTATTATAAATAAATCGTAGTTTTTTAGCAGCATTAAGCCTTCAAATACATTTGGCAGTAATTTAAAATCTTCAATTTTATGTACAAATCCAGTATCCTGAACAATTGTACCGTCTCTGTCAATAAAAACAGCTTTTCTCATAGGCTTTCAATCTCTTTTTTTATTTCCTCAATGCTCACAGAAGCAGTTCCTATTTTTCCAACTTT
>CAZRRL010000070.1:0-6444 GCA_964602555.1 uncultured Methanosarcinales archaeon
GAGCAAAATGTGCAAAAATAATTGCAGCCATTTAAAATTGGCACAATGCCAACAACAGGATTTTTTCTTATAGAAGGCAAAGCAACCTTCTGCTCATATCTTTTATCAAGCAACTCCAGCGCAGTCCCATTCAATGAGTTTTCAACAACATTTGATATGCTACCAAGATTATGAGTATTCACAAAACTTATATTTTCGTCAATTTTTTTTATTTTTGGAACAATGCTATTTGTTATGCAACCAGCAACAATCAATTTTTTTTCTTGAAATTCTTTCTTAAGTCTTCTTATTTCCCTTAAAGCTGTAAAGTCTCCTTTTACTGTGCATATATTAACAATATTAATATCAGATTCATTTTCTTGATTAACAATATCAAACCCAGAATTATTTAGCAAACCCATCATTATTTCTGATTCTCGCAGATTGCTACTGCATCCTTGTGTGATAAAATGGACACTTGGCATAATAATTTTAGAAAAATATTGTAGATTTAAATGTTTTTATTTAACGTATTTACTTCTTATCCTATCCATAATCCATGTTGTTAAAACTCTTGTCTCATACTCGTCTGGAGTGTGAATGCTTTCGTGAATATCAACCATTCTTGCTGTTTTGCCTGTCAAATCAGCCCTTCTTGCCATAAAATTCTCTCCAAGATATGTAAATCCAAAAACCCCTCCCATCATAGTCTCAGGCAGTATGTTTAGCCATTTTAATGGCACTCTGTTAGACATATCTTCCTTACTTTCAATATGCTGATGGAGGTAATTTTTCAGCTGTTGCTTGTAGCTTATGCTCAACCTTTCCTCAGCATAATTAGTTTCATAAGAAATTTTAAGGCTATAGGGAACTATCAATTTTTTAGTTTGCTCATTGATTACTTCGGCAGAGTACAATTCCTTCTCATTTTGCTTAATTGCAATTTTTATTTTTTCTTCATTATTATCTTCTTCATATTTAATTGATATTGAATAATTACTCTGTTTTGCTTTTTCATTTTTTTGTTTTATTAAATTTAATGAATAAGAAACATTGCTTGAATTTACTTCAACATTTTTATTAACTTTTACACTTTTATTTACATTTTTCAATAATATAGATTCCAATTTTTTAATGTCGTCCAAATTAATTTTTTGTTTTGAATTAATAATATTTTCAAGATTGCTTACTTGTTTCTCTTTTTGTATTGCACTTATTTTCTTATTTATAAATGGAACTACATAATTAAACAAAGCCAATAATAATTCTGATTCTAATCTGTCAATGATTTTCTTATTAATTGTTGTTTTACTCATTTGCTTTGTTAAAAATCTCAGTTGCCTCTTTCATTAGATTTTCAGCTTCATCTTCTTTATTAGCGTCGCTTATTATTCTGAATACATTTCCTTCTGTCCGTGATGCTCTGAACCATACAAAAGAGTTTTTGCTTGTTAAAATTTTTAAGCCACCTTTTATACTTGTTTCCTTGGCTTCAAACCCTTTCTTTAAATAATAGTTTTTAATAAATTTTTTTATAATATTATGCTTTGCTGGATTAAATTCTAGTTTTTCCTTTAAAGTGTAATACTTTGGCATTTCTTTTATTATTTCTTCTAATTTTTTTTGCCGCTTTGCAACAATTGCCAAAACCATTAGCAATGTCAAAATTCCATCTCTGCATTTTGAAGGGGGCATTATGACTCCGCCGCTTGAGCCTTCTCCTCCTATAATTGCTTTTGACTTATACATCTCATCAACAACATTAGTTTCGCCAACCTCAACCTCTTTTAGCTTTGCGCCATATTTTTCCACAATGTCTCTAACAACATTTGATGTTGCATCATTAACTACAATTATCTTATTTTTGGGGTTATTTTCATTTGAAAGGATTTCATCAACAACCAATGCTAAAATATAATTTCCTGACAATAGTTGTCCATTATTAAGCAAAATCTCGACTCTGTCGGCATCACAATCAAAGCCTGCTGCGAAATCTGCCTTTTTTTCATCAATAAAAATTTTTAGATATATTAATGAATCCTCAGTTGGCTCAATAAGTCTGTTAAATTCTCCATATTGCATATTAACGCCGATTGCATCTACATCCACTTGCTCTAAAATCTTTTTTGCTATAACCCCAGCTCCGCCGTTTGGGTCTATAATAATTTTGGGCTTAGAACTTTTTATTTTTGAAATGTTTTCTTTGCCAACTATGTCAAGAATAAACTTTGTATATTCCCTTATTGCTTCATTGTTTTTCTCAAATATTTTCCTGTCTTGTATTTTGTGAAAATCTTTAAGATGTTTAGAATAAGTGATTACCCTATTGATATCTTTTTCATTCAAGACTGCCCCGTCATTGTTTAAAAATTTAAATCCATTCCAGTATGGCTCATTATGGGAAGCTGTAATTATAATGCCGCCGTCTGCATTAAAATGCCTTACAGCAAATTCTATTGCTGGCGTAGGAGCTATACCAACATCAATGAAGTTAGAGTCTAACATACCAATAATGGTGTCACTAA
Organism: uncultured Methanosarcinales archaeon; assembly: GCA_964602555.1. Taxonomy (GTDB): domain Archaea; phylum Nanobdellota; class Nanobdellia; order Woesearchaeales; family GW2011-AR4. The sequence continues at coordinate 2,505 of CAZRRL010000070.1, forward strand.
TTTTAACACTTGATGGTCTTGTGTCTTCACCTATAACAATTGTAGGGTTACTTTTTTTTGTTTTCTGCTTTAAAAAAGTGTAATAAGCATAAGCGTATTTGATTGCTATATCATCTGTCAAGTCTTTACCATAAATGCCTCGCACGCCAGAAAATGAAGTTATTAAGGTCATATAACTATGTTATAAGGGTAGATTTATATTTTTAACTTAATTTATACATGAAAATTTAGAAAATTTCCATATCGAAAATAATGTATTATTTTCGATATGGAAATTTAATGTTGGCACTATCCAAATCAAAATCTTTTTATACTTTTAAATGCATAAGCAGACAACATGGATGATGACAGTTTTAGGTTAGGTGGAAACATAGAATTGACAGGATTTAAAGTTGTCGACAGTTCTTCTATGATCGTTCTTAAAAAGATTATAGGCAATTACGCGAAAAGAATAGGAGAGCTAACAAAAAAGTTAGAAACATTGCACATCACCCTTAAGCCAATTCATGAGAGAGAAAAAAGCGAGAAATATGAAGTGCATGCAAAGGTTGTAGACGATGGAAAGGTATACGCTTCTGAATTTGTCGATAGAAATCTGTTTGTTGCAGTTGACACATCTTTAAAGAAGATTGTAAATGAAATGGATTAAAACAATTAAAAAAATCTTACAAAATCATAGGATTTTGATTCTAATATGGATTTAGGAATCTTGGCATAATAAGTATGGTCTCTATGATACTCAAATAAGGTAATATTGTCTGCCTGCCAAAATATCCATTTCTTGTCTTTGTAGCGCTTTTACCATTCCTTCCTTTTCCAATGATTCAAGAACAAAAAATATTAAGGCTCAATCCTCTTTATTTCCAAATTGTCAAAATGCTTATCATAAGAAAGAAATTCAGAACAATTATTGCTCAAAGCACTAATATAGTTAATCAAGTCAAAAATGTTAAGATTATATTTCTCTATCCTCTTAAAACTTTCAAAGAGCAAATTTTTATCTAATTGAACTATGACGCCATTGCTCTTAAACAAAGACTTGATGCAGTTGGAAGCATAGGTTTTATTCTTTTTTATTACGGATATGCCATGCTGAGCTTCAACCAGACATAAGGTATTTGTAACAAAGTCTTCATATAAGACCTTTCTGCATTTTTCTTTATCTTTGTTGTCAGTAAATGCCTTTATTATGACATTTGCGTCTATAAATTGAGTCATCTTTTCCTCCTCAATTCATGACTCATTTCTATTATTTTTTTGGTTGTGTACTTTTGCTTTTGTTTTAACTTATCTCCCTCTCTAAACATGTCTTCTATAGAAGGAATGCTCTCGCTCTCCAACATTCTTTTTAGCACAGAATCATAGCTTTCTCTTTGGTGCAGCTTTTTATTTTCTAATTCCTTCTTTGTAGCCTCATATACTTGGATACTGGTTAGTTTCATTTTTATCACCTATCTATAGACAGATCTATAGGTAGTTATATGTATATATAAATCTTCCTATTTGTTATGCTAACACACAAAGACAACAAGATATTTTTTCTTCAAGCCTGCCTTCGCAGTCTGGACACAAGTCTTGCCTCCATCCCTAATCTTCGACTTTGGGCTTTACTGTAACCTTGTAATTAAGGAAATTTTTTCTCATTCGAAACTAAAATTAATAATATGGATATAAGTAAGAAGTCGAAAAAAGAAGTGATTGAATTTTAAAACAGGGAAAAAATAAAAAAATTAAACACTCAAACACATGCTCCATCTGTGCATGATTTTGTTAAGTTTGTGTCGCAATAGTAACCATTGTTAACAGGATTTCCAACAGCATCACAAGTGTATTCTGTTAAGATAACTGATGAATTCGTGCATGTGTCTGTGTTGCTAAACTGTATACCACCTCTCGAGCCAGAGATTGTTCCTTGTAAAGATACAACAAATCCACCGTCACTATCCACGCAGTTACCTTCCTTGCTTGCAAATGAAATGCACTCTGGATCATTTGGGTAGTCTCTGAACCCATCGCCATCATTATCAAAAGTGTCATCACATGGGCCATCAACTTCGCTGTTATCTGTTAAACTTACACAACCAATATCATTTGGATAATCTCTAGAATTATCTGCATCTGTATTATCAATTCCATCGTCACATTGTAATGAGCCCAATTCACTTGTATCCAAGCTACTAAAGCATCCTGGATCTGCTGGATAATCTGTCTTTGTGTCACCATCATTATCTAGCCCATCACTACATTGAGCAGGATCAACCTCACTATTGTCACTTGCACTTATGCAGCCAGTATCTGCTGGATAATCAGTTTTGCCATCATTATCATTGTCTATTCCATCATTGCACTGGAAAATGTCAACTTCACTTGTATCACTAGGGCTTGTGCATCCTGTATCATCAGGATAGTCTATTTTACCGTCACCATCGTTGTCTATGCCATCATCGCAATGAATGTTACTAAGCTCGCTTCTATCCTTTTTACTTGTACAGCCTGTGTCATATGGATAATCAGTTTTGGTGTCACCATCATTGTCTATTTCATCATTGCATTGTGGTACCTTAGGCCCTGCAAATACTAAATTAACTATTAATATTCCAATCATAAATATTAAAACAACAGCAAAAGCTTCGTGTTTTTTAACAAGCTTTTTATTATCTATATCTTGCTTTTTACCCATTTTATTTTTTATACATGTCTAAAAATTGAGAAGTATGGTTTTTAGATTTTATTTACATTTGTATCTTTATTGACTTCGCTTTCTACCTTTTGATTCATCTTTTGTTTAAGGCTAATTATTTGTATTAACTTTAATGCGTTTATTTCTTGCTTTAGTTCTTCAATCTCATCTTTTAATTCATAGATAAGTTCATAATTGTGCTGGATGTTGTCTATGTTTTCATTTATGATTGGTGGCAATTCTGTGAATTGAGCAAACTCTCTTCTAATTTGTTTAATCCACGAATCAACATTTTCCCTAAATGTCTCAAACTCGGCTTTTGTGTCAGGCTTCATTTGTACCTCTTTTAGTCAAATTAACCCAAAATCTCAAAAAAGAGGCATTTTCCTTCAAAGGCTTTGAAAATCGATGATTTTCAAATGCCCCGAAAACACAATGTTTTCGATGGCTTCAAGCTGAACGCGAGTTTTTGACTCGTGAACAGTTCGATTGTTTCTTTGCCTTCCAAGTATTGCAAGATCAAATCTTGCTTTATGCCTCTTTTTTGAACACTAGTATATCTTTTTTATTTATAAATATACTAGTATACTTTTTCCTATATTACTTATTTAAATACCTTTCGGTTTTAATATATACTGGAGTATACATATCAAAAAAGAGAAAAATTTTAAGTAATAGTTAGTACCTATATCACATGCCACTTAAAATGGAGCAGATAATAAATCTTGGAATAGTAATCATACTTATAGGTTTTGTGGTAGTATTTTTTGGGTTGCTAAAAGGGGCTAAAGAACCTTCAAAGGCAAAAGTTGCTATAGGTGGCTTTATCGGCCCAATACCATTTGGTTTTGGTAATGATAAAACTCTACTTTGGTTTGTTACAGTGCTATCACTCATATTATTCTTACTTTGGCTATTTTTCAGCCTTAGATTTATAAAAGTCAGTTAAGTTTACTCTTCTTTGTCGTACTGTCCCTTAACCTTGTACTTGTTAGAAGTCAAGATTTCGTTGTATAGCTTTTCGTACTCTTCTTGGTAAGGATTCTTCTTAAAGAACAGTTTATAGATTACATACAACGCTAAAAGAACATAAATACTCATTAAAATTGTTTTGTTTATTTCCATCAAAATTGTTGATGATATTCTTATATTTAAATGTTGCTTTTTTAATTTTTAAACTAGTAAATAAATCAGAATTCAATAATGTCAAAAACCACCAATTATAGATTGGTGGCATGAATACTTTGGTTATCATATATA
>CAZRRL010000071.1:0-3797 GCA_964602555.1 uncultured Methanosarcinales archaeon
AGCTCTGTGTCAATTACAGAACCCTTTGTCATGATGTTTCTTCTTATAAAATGCCTATTTGCTGGATTATCGGTTATTGTTTTGATTTTTACTTGCTTGAAAGATTTTGTTTTTGGATCAAACAAGTTCGCAGTATCCGCACTTAACATCCTGTATTTTCTGTTATTGCCCATTGCTCTAATAACTTGTACTCTTTTCTTGCTAAGCTTTGTAAAAGACGGCTCTCTACCTAATTCGTACTGCCTTTTCTTTCTGTAATCTTTATACAATGCTCCTGTTTGCTTTCTTCTGGGTCTTGCTTGTGATAACGCCATAATGCAAGGTAAATTTCATAGCTTTAAATATATTTCTATAAAATATAAAGTAATTCTGAATTATTAACAAATTCGATAAGAAAAATTTATATATTTTGGGGATAATATTTATTAACTATGGCAGCGGAAAATCTCACACAAGATGACAAAAAATTTTTTGAAGAACTCACAGCTATAATACATTTTTTAATAGAGAGGTACCCTACTAGAGAAGGTGTTACAGCTTTTTTACATTTTAAATTATCACCAAGAATTACTGAAAACCACCCGCTTGTACCTTACATAATTAAAGAGTTTGACAAATATCAAGCAGAGATGTCTTATAATAAAGATACCCAAGCAGGTGCAACTTTTCCAGGCAGATATAAACTAACTCTAACTAAAACTAGTTGAATTTGAATAATTATCTTTTGCCACTTTTAGCATCTTTAATTAGCTTTTCATAAAATTCTTTTTTCTTGTCCATTAGTTTTTTCAAAGGCCCTTGCTCGCATTTCTCAAGAACATACCAAAATATCAAAGGTGCTATTGCAGTTACCTCACCCCAAACTTGAACTAAGCCTTTGTGGGCATCTTTGTATTTGCCCCATGTAACTGCTTCACCAAATGTGCAGCCGCTTAAGCCGCCGTCTCTTTCAACAGCTGTTGTTATTTGAATTCCCCTGTCGGCACCTTCATATTCAATGTCAAGTATTTGGCTTATTGTAGGTGCCATTTGCTGTATGAAATTTTTTGGACCACCACCTCCAAATTCAAAAAATCCATTTGTTTTTGTTGAGTACAGAATAGCAGCACTTTCTAGAACATCCAAGTTAGGATTAGGGCTTATGTTTTTTCCCTCAAGGTAAAGCTTTGCAATGTTCATGCCTATTGAGTGATTTGCCAAAGAATCCCAAAAAACAGGCACTTTGAGTTTTGCAGCCTGAGCAACCCATGAAAGCTCTGGATTAGGTGCATTTTCTAAAACATATTTGCCTAGCTCGTAATTAAAATCAGCGCTAGAAAAATCTCCTTTAAGTTTGCATTTCTTGCCAAAATCAATTATTATTTCATCTTGAGCCATTAATGTCTCCTCTTCTCTTATATTGATGTCATAAATCCTTGTTGTTCCATCTTCTCTTAATTCATTATCATCAACAAAAGGCGAGCCTTGCTTCACTGGCAAATTAAAAGCAAAATGCAAATCATGATAAACTTGCGCTCCAGTTGAACATATCACATCAATAAAACCTTTTTTCATTAGGTCTATAACATAACCACCTAAACCACCTACAATTACAGCACCAGAGATACCAAGCCAAATGGTGTCATTATTTTTTATCATTTCCTCAAAAAGTCTTGCACCAGCAGCGATATTTCTGGCTTCAAAAGACGACTTTTCATAATTATCTATAAGAGAAGAAATATCCATTTTTTCCTTGAAATGCAATGGCTTAATATCTCTGCCTTGCATGAATTTACTATGTTTCCAGTTCATGTTGAAAAAGATTTTTTTTATGTTTTAATATTTATGGTTTTTAAGTTTTTAAATAAAAATAAAGTGAAGAAACATTTATAAAGATACTTAATTTCAGGTGTTCAATTTAGGGTGTTTATAACTATGGAACCTTCAAGACCTTTGGATGCGTTAAACAAGTCTAGAGACAAAAGAATAATTGTTGAGTTGAAGAACAACAAGCAATTTATTGGCAAACTAAAGTCTTTTGACATTCACATTAATGTTGTTCTTGAAGATGCTGAAGAAAGAGTAAATGGCGAAGTGACAAGAAAACTAGGAACTGTTTTCATCAGAGGAGACACAATTACAATTATATCAACAGATTAGATTTCTAAGCGAAAATGAAAGGAACTCCATCAATGGGTAAGAAGTCTGGCAAAAAGAATATGATATATTGCAGACGCTGCGGCAACAGAACATTTAATTTCGGCAAAGGCAAATGCAGTTCTTGCGGTTTTGGAAAAAGTGCTAGGCTAAGAAGTTACAATTGGCAGAAGAAGGTAGGGTGAATTCTTATACTAACTGATTTGCTCTTAAAGGCTCACGATATTGTAAAATTTCTTCAATCAGTGGTTTTTTAATCGGATCGTCTAAAGCTCTCATAAGCTCTCTAGTTACTATGTTACCATTAACACTCATTAGAATAAATTTTACGATATTACTTTTTGTTTCGTCTTCTAATAAATCAATTATGTTCCTTATAGCATAGCTATCTAATTGTATTTGAGAAATAAGATGTAATGCTATAGGAACAAAATTTTTATTTTTTGAAGCATGCACTACAATTAATTTAGCAGCTTTTTTACCATAACTGGGAGATATAAGTATTTCTTTGGCAGCATTTGATGTATCAGGATCTTGGTCTTCAACAGCAGCTAATACATAACCTGTTGAGTAAATGTTATGGCCATAATGAACAAGTACATCTTTAGCATATCTTCTTTGCTTAGGATTTGATAATGCAACAGCTAAAAATCTATAAGTATCATTTATTGGGGAAAGTAATTTAAGTAGTCTTACAGCTGTATCTCTAACCTGCTCGCTGTTTATAATGGTATCATCACCAAGTGCACCTACTAATCCAGCTGAGACATCTTTAGTTAATCCAACTGTCAATAAGTATTTTGTGGCATAGTTAACTTGTTTTGGATTCTGTAAAGCACCAACAACATAATTTGCACATCTTTCAGGACCTAGGTCTAAAAGAATTTCCAATGCTTTATCCCCAGAATTACTATAGTTAAATCTACCAACAGCATATCTAACAAACCTGTCAATTAAACCTTCATCTTTTGGCAATGATTGAATACCACTATAATTTCTGAAAAGTCTTTCTAAAGACATTTTAGATAGAGTAATAATTAATCAATTTTTAAATCTAACCTAAAACAACAACTTTTTTAAACCAACTTCTTTATCAATAGTTCATGCGGAGGTGCCGGAGACATGCGAACGAGTGACATGCGAGTGAGCGAAGCGAACTCGCTCACAACTCACAGTTCGCTCGCAAGCCAGAATGGTCAAACGGGATAGGCTTAGGTGTGCTGAGCAATTAAATTTGCAATGAATTATGACACCTATTGGCTAAGTGCCTGCGCAGGTAATTGTCAAACAATTTTTGACAGTCTGCAATCGAATCCTGTCCTCCGCACTCTATATTTTGTAATTTTGATTGATAGTTTTATTGAAGAAAGTAAGTTTTAAATACAAGTTTATGATTAAATAATTGGATGCAAAATGAAGTATAGAGTTATCGTAGAAGTAGATGAAGATGGAGTGTTTGTTGCTGAATGTCCTTCATTGCCTGGATGTATTTCTCAAGGTAAAACTAGAGATGAAGCTCTAAAAAATATCAAAGACGCTATTAAAGGTTACCTTGAAAGTTTAAGAAAGCATAACGAACCAGTTCCTCCTTCTATTTTTGAAGAGATGGTGGAAATATAATGCCTAAGTTACCAGTTGTTTCTGGTACAAAAGTCGTTAAA
>CAZRRL010000071.1:3897-6269 GCA_964602555.1 uncultured Methanosarcinales archaeon
ACTTTGTTGGCTATCATAAGACAAAGTGGTTTAACTAGAGAAGAATTTATTGACTTGTTGCAATAAACTAACACAATGAACTGCTATCATCAATTTCTGTACTCCGCATTCCAAATTTTTTAATTTCTTGATTTAAAATAAATATTAAAATAATAACAAATTACCTATAAACTATGAAAAACAAAATTATATTAATTATAATTCTAACTTTTTTAATATCATGTTCTAAAAATAATATTTCTTATAAAGTTAAACCAGGCAATGAAGGATTTATGCTTCGCAACAGTTCAGAAGTTGGTGTTTTATTAACACATGGTTTTGAAGCATCTCCTCATGAAGTAAAAGAATTAGCAGAATATTTGTCTGCTAGAAACATTACTGTTTTAGTAGTAAGGTTAAAGGGTCATGGGACTAACATAAAAGAACTTGACAAGGTAAAATGGCAAGAGTGGTACAAAGATTATGAAGATGCTTATAACAAATTAGCTAATAAAACAAAAAAAGTTATAGTTGGTGGCTACTCATTGGGAGGAGCTCTTGCTTTGTATTTAGCAGAACAAAAAGATACAGCAGGAGTTATATCACTTGCTTCGCCGGTAGAATTAAAAGATAAAAGAGCAGATTATGCATGGCTTATTAAATATTTTAAAAAATACGAATATCGAAATATCACAAATGAAGAAAAGGAGTACTACTATGAGAACATATCAGTGGAAGCTGTTGAACAACTAACTAAATTTATTAAAACCTATAAAAAAGATTTGTCAAAAATAGATGAACCAATTTTGATAATGCAATTCAGCGATGATACGAGGATTTCTTCAGGAAGCGCATATTATATCTACAAGAACTTAAATTCAAAAAATAAAAAAATAGTCATAATAAATGCCACTGGCCATAATTTGCTTACTAGCAAGTACAAAGATGCAGTCCATAAAGAAGTCTATAATTTTATTAAGAAGATATAAAAATTATAACGAAATTAATACCCCAGTATAGCAATTTCTATACGACAAAACAAAAGTTTTTTATATCAAATTAACTAAAAATACTATACGTGGGGGTGGACATATTGCCAATTTTCACTGATAATGAAAAAGTAGATTTCATTACAGTAGATGGCAATATATACATCCACAAACAAATTGAAAGAAAAAATGGTTTAGTGTTTATGCGAATGAAAAAGAGGTTTGTCAACAACCCATTCAATGAACAGTAAAAACCTTTTTAGAATTCTGGTTTATTTAGTTATTTTATTTTTGATTATTAATATTGTTTTATTTGCGTTAAAATTAATTAATGTAATTTTATTCTGGGTAATTATAGCTGTTGCAGCTATATTTGCTTATAAAGTTTTGCCGAAGATTAAAAAATAATTCTCTTTATTAATAGAAAATAAAAAGCAGGGGCTTCGCTGTTTTCCTCAACCAACAAAAGCTGTCAGTTATTGTTTAACGCAATTTAGTTTAAGCCTTTTACGCAAGCAAAGGTTTAAATTTTGTCATTAGCTAACGTTTAGCTAAGGTTCATGTAAGTTGACTTACGCCTATTAATCTGCGCTCCCTTACATTACATCTTAGCATAATCGGCTTTGACAAAGTTTGCGTTAAATCCTTATAACTGTAAATGAGTTTTACAGCTACGCACCCCCGTAGCTTAGTATTTTGTTTATATTTTTATAGATTATCTATATAAACTTTATAGAAATTACAAAAGGTATATAAAAATAAATTAAAGGCTTATTTAGCCTTTCCAAGGATTCTGAACACCTTTGTGCCACAGTGAGGGCATACACCCTTTATTGCTCTCATGCCATTCTTCATCGTGACTTCTTTGCCATCTTTAATTTCAACTTCTTTTCTACATTTCATACATCTACCCTTTACCATTTATATTCACCTCAACTGCGAAGTCAGTTGACACCTTGCGCAACATAAAGTTGCGAGTGCTCACTTTGTTCGCATTCTTATATAATCTAGGATTTTTAATGCCTATGAACAGCCAATATGTTAAGTTATATATAAATATTTGGTTTTTGTATGAGTAATTTGCTACTAAATGGTTTATAATCACCCAATAATCTCAAGCAACTCCTTAATATCATTTATCTCGTAATCTGCATTGCTTTTTGCTTTAGGATTACCATACTTTGCGAAGCATGTCAGCATGCCCAGTTTTTTTGCACCTCTTATGTCCCTTTCAGGCCTGTCACCAACCATAAGGCATTCTTGTGGTCTTAATCTAAGCTTCTTAAAAGCCACTTTGAACGGCATAGTACTCGGCTTCATCTTTTTAGTATCATCAAAAGTCACAACTACATCAAAAAAATGATTAATTTTCATTGCTACAAGCCTTATCCATGCTTTTAACCT
>CAZRRL010000072.1:0-6126 GCA_964602555.1 uncultured Methanosarcinales archaeon
TGCTCAAAGACAGAGTAAGGCATAGTTGCAATATGAGCGCCGATTTTTGCCGCTTCAAAGACATGAATTGGATTTCTGATTGATGCTACAAGAATCTGTGTTTTGAATTCGTAGTTATCATAAATCTGCTTAATGTCTTTTATCAAATTCATTCCAACTTCTCCAATATCATCTAATCTTCCAACAAATGGACTTACAATAAAAGCTCCTGATTTTGCAGCAAGCAAAGCTTGATTAGCAGAAAAGCACAATGTAACATTAACCTTTATTCCTTGTTTGGTTAATCTTTGGCAAGCTTTCATACCTTCAACAGTCATTGGCACTTTGACAACAATGTTTTTTGCAATCTTGGAAAAAGCAACACCCTCTTTAACCATACCATCTGCATCAAGAGAAACAGTTTCTGCACTAACTGGACCTTTCACTATGCCGCAAATCTCTTTTAGAGTTTCATTGTAATCTCGGCCGGCTTTCATTATTAAGGATGGATTTGTAGTAACTCCATCGCACAAAGAAATCTCTACAGCACGCTTTACATCGCTTATATCCGCACTGTCAATAAAAATCTGCATTTTATATAAACTAATCTATTGCTATTTTTAATCTTTTCTTAAAATACAACGTCAAAAGCGGTTTACTTTAATCACGTAATGTGAAAAAAGTCGCTCTCATTTTTTAATTTTATGTTAATTTTGATTTATTGAATTTATTTTTAATATTTATCTCTTCTTCCTTATAAACTTCATAACCTCTTCAGCAATTGATTCTGCATTCAAACCATATTTTTTGTATAATTCATCTGGTTTTCCAGACTCGGCATATTTATCTTGCAAGCCAATCCTTTTCATCATGCAAGGATAATTTTCACTTAAAACTTCTGCAACTGCGCTTCCTAAGCCGCCAATAACATTGTGGTCTTCTGCTGTTATTACACAATTAGTTTTTTTTGCTAAATCAATTATTAAGTTATTATCAAGAGGCTTTATAGTATGTACATTAACAACATAAACTTTTATATTTTCATTTTCAAGAATTTCTGCTGCTTTTAAAGACTCATGAACTAAAGTTCCAGTTGCAAAAACTACAGCATCTTTTCCATCTTTTAAAATTTCACCTTTTCCAATCTCAAATTTATAATCTGTATTATGAATAACAGGCATTGCATTACGATGCATTCTCATATAAGAAGGACCTTTATAATCTGCTAAAGCAAAAACCATTTTCTCAGCTTCAATTGAATCACAAGGCTGCAAAACAATCATGTTGGGCAAAGTGCGGTAAGCGGCAATGTCTTCAATTGCTTGTGCACTTTTGCCATCTTCTCCTGTGGAAATACCTGCATGGCTGCCAGCAATTTTGACGTTCAACTTATTTCTTGAAACGATGTTCCTTACAAATTCGTAAGCTCTCTCACTAAAAATTGCAAAAGTGCTTGCATAAGGTATTTTGCCGGAAAATGCTAAGCCAGCTGCAGTTCCAATCATATTTTGCTCTGCAATGCCCATAGAAAAAAATCTTTCTGGGAATTGCTTTGCAAAATACTCACTTCTTGTGCTGTCGCTTAAATCAGCATCTAAAGCTACAACATTTTTGTTTATTTTTCCTAATTCTAGCAAAGCTTTTCCATAGCCGTCTCTAGTTGCTATTTTTTCCATTGTTAGTTTATTTTTATCTTTTAATTAAATCTTCAATCCGCTTCGCAATTCTTGTGCTCGGCAAAATTTTTTTGCCAGTAAATTTTGCCTCGCCTATCATTGCATTAAATCAAAAGCGGTTTACTTTAATCACGTAATGTGAAAAAAGTCGCTCTCGTTTTTGTTTTAATTTTTTTAATTAACTTTAATGGAAATTTTTCATATTGCTTTATCTAAATTTTCTAACATCAATCTTTTCTATTTCCTCTATTGCTTTTTTGTATTCCTCTTCATTTGGGGCTTTTCCATGAAATTTATGATTAAGCTCCATAAATGAAACACCTTTTCCTTTAATAGTATTGGAAATAATTATTGTTGGCTTTTTGTTTTTCATCTTTGAAGCTTTATCTAAAGCTATAATAATCTGGGCCATCTCATGCCCATTAATCTCTATTACATTCCAGCCAAATGCTTTCCATTTCAAAACAACATCACCAATGTCCATTATGTCTTTTGTTTTGCCAGTTTGCTGAACCTGATTTTTGTCAAGTATAACAATAAGATTGTCTAATTTATAGAAAGCTGCTGCCATTGAGGCTTCCCAAACAGCGCCTTCTTGTGCTTCACCATCACCAATCATTGCATAAACATTGCATTTTATTTTATCAAGCCTGCACGCAAGTGCAATCCCTAAAGCGAAACAAATGCCTTGGCCAAGAGCACCTCCAGCAAAATCAATGCCTGGTGTATTAAGCTCAGGATGGCCTTGTAGCATTCTATCAATTTTTCTGTAACCATCCAATTCAGACTTAGGAAAAAAGCCTTTGTCTGCAAGAACAGAGTAAATTGCTGGACTGCAATGGCCTTTGCTAAGCACAAATCTATCCCTATCTTGCCATAAAGGATTTTTTGGGTCAATTTTTAATTTGTAATAATACAAACCAACAAGCATATCAATACAACTTAAAGAACCACCAGGATGGCCAGATTGAGCATTATAAATCATGGTAGTAATTTCTTTTCTTAATTCTTTAGCTTTTTGCTTAAGCTGTAAAATTAGTTCTTTTTTTGCCATTTATTTTTGTAATTTTTTTGAATAATTAATAATATTTTTGAAAATATTTATAACGAATTTTTTATGTTTTTTATTGAAACATTTTTTTACATTTTTTAAAACTTGCATTTCTCTTTTTTTATCAATAACATCAATTTTATTTATTTTTTTATAATTTGATATTTGCTTAATTAATTTAAATCTCAATGAAATGAGTTTAGCAATACTTTTATCAATTACATCAATCTTTTTTCTGTAATAATCAAGCTTGTCCATTAATCGCTAGAATAAGTTATTGTTTTTTATAGTTTTGCTTTGACAATAAAATAAAAATAAGAAATTATCTCTTCACAACTTCATTTGCTGGCTTCATGTTTTTCCATGCGAGCTCGAATAAATTTTCTAGAGCACTTGCAAAGAATGGTGTATTTACCCAAATGCCAACATCGTAAGTTGGATGCACTTCAGAATCATCCAAAATCATGAAAATTATTTCCTTGCCATCAACTATGCAGAATCTTGCTTTATTATCAGTATGCCTTACTTCTACAATACCTTGTATATCTTTTAACGCTGACATTGCCTCTTTTGTTATAGGAGCAGCAATCCTTATCTTTACACCTCTTTTCTTTAATTTTTCAAAAGTTGGTTTTAAGCCCTCTATTTTTCTTATAAATCCTTGGGATGTTGTCATTAATGTTACGCTTTCTTCTGCATTTCTAATTGTTAACTCCAAATGATTGTATAAATTATGCCTTCCCCTTAATGAGCCGCTTAAATCAGCAGGCTCAACTAACTCAACACCCTGTGTGTGCAAATCACTTAACTCATTAATAATATCTGTGTTTTTTAAATCACTAATTTTTTTTATTTCTTCCTTGGCATATTCTTGTACATTCTTCTTTACTCTCTCAACAACTTCTTTAGGAGGCACAGCAATATACTTTATTGGTTTGCCTAGCTTCATAATGACAAATCCTTTTTTTTCTAAACTTTCAAGAACATCATAGCTTCTCGATCTTGGAACATTCGCTATATCACTTAATTCTCCTGCTGTGGAAACACCTCTGCTTAATAGAGCAGTCCATATTTTAACCTCGTACAAATTCAAAGAAAAGAACCTTCTTAGTCTGCCCAAAAATTCTTCTTTAACTATCATCTAAACACACCCCCTTTTTGTTATTGTGAAGGGGGTAAAAAACACTACTATTAATATGTTATTATTTTTACCAGTTAATAGTAATTTCATTGCAAAATGGTAATCTATTATCTTAACTAGCAAGTTATTACATTTATAGAATGAACTGATATTTAAAACTATCGAAAATATTTTATTTATGTATATACTAGAAAATCTTTAATTCAATCTATGTCTTGAAAACTAATATTTAATCTAGAAAAGTTTTATTTATGAAATTCTATTTTCAGCCAAGACTTTAACAACATTTGGATCAACTAATGTTGTTGTATTTCCATAGTCTACGCCGCCTTCAGCAATCACTTTTAAAATACGCCTCATTATCTTGCCACTTCTTGTTTTCGGCAAATCATCTGCAAACTGTATCTTGTCAGGCTTTGCAATTGGCCCAATATGCTCTGCAACATGCTTTCTTAATTCTTCTTTTAACCCTTCATTTTTTTTATAGCCTTTTTTTAATACAACAAAAGCATAAATTGCTTGGCCTTTTATTTCATGCGGAAATGGAGCAATAGCAGCTTCTGCAACTGCCTTATGACTCACTAAAGAGCTTTCAACTTCTGCACTTCCTATTCGATGACCTGCAACTTTTATTACATCATCGCTTCTTCCCATAATCCAAAAATAACCATCTTCATCTATCTTTGCAGTGTCACCTGTCAAATAAACGCCAAATTTCTCGAAATACGCATGCTTATACCTTTGAGGATCACCCCAAACTGTTCTTAGTATGCCAGGCCATGGATTTTTAATAACTAAGTAGCCGCCTTCATTGACATTAGCTTTGCTTCCGTCTTCTCTTAAAACATCTGCAATTATTCCAAACAAAGGTTTTGTTGCAGAACCTGGCTTAAGCGGAGTAGCGCCTGGTAATGGCGTTATTAAAATGCCACCTGTTTCTGTTTGCCACCAAGTGTCAACTATAGGACATTTTTCTTTTCCTATAACTTTGTGATACCAAATCCAAGCTTCTGGGTTTATTGGCTCGCCAACTGTGCCAAGCAACCTCAAGCTTCTTAAGCTACATTTATTTGGCCAATCATCTCCTTCTTTTGCTAAAGCCCTTATTGCAGTTGGTGCTGTGTAAAAAATAGTCACTTTATGCTTCTCGATTATGCGCCAAAATCTGTCAGGATTTGGAAATGTAGGTGAGCCTTCATACATCACAACAGTAGCACCATTGGACAATGGACCATAAACAATGTAAGAATGACCTGTTATCCAACCAATGTCTGCAGTGCAAAAGTAGATGTCATTGTCCTTAATATCAAAAACCCATTTAAAAGTTTGATTTGCAAAAAGCAAATAACCAGCTTGTGTGTGCAAAATGCCTTTCGGCTTGCCAGTTGTGCCGCTTGTGTAAAGAATAAACAAAGACTCTTCTGAATGCATGCTTTCAGGCTCGCAAAAATCTGCTACTCCTTCCTCGCTAATCAATTCATTCCACCAGTAATCTCTGCCATCTGCCATATTTATTTTGTTATCTGCTCTTTTAACCACAATAACATCTTTAATTGTTGGACACTCGTTCAAAACAGCATCTGCATTGTCCTTCAACGGATATATTTTGCCGTTTCTAAAGCTGCCATCTGCTGTAATAAGCAATTTTGCTTTTGAATCTTGAATCCTGTCTTTTAAAGCATCAGAGCTAAAACCTGCAAAAACAATAGAGTGAATTGCTCCTATGCGAGCGCATGCAAGCATTGCAATTGGCAGTTCAGGAATCATTGGCAAATATATTTCTACAACATCACTTCTTTTTACACCTTTTTTCTTGAGAACATTTGCAAATCTGCAAACTTCTTTTAGCAGCTGACCATAAGTAAAAGTTTTGCTTTCTCCATTTTCAGGTTCCCAGATATAGCAGATTTTGTCTTTTTTGCCTAATTTAACATTTCTATCTAAGCAATTATAGCAAACATTGAGGTAGCCACCCTCAAACCATTTGAAAAATCCCATATCATTTCTTAAAATAATATTCCATTTCTTAAACCACTCAAGCTCATTAGCTTTCTCTGCCCAAAATGCTTCAGGATTTTCAATTGATTTTTTGTACAGCCTTGAATATTCCTGCATATTTTTGATATTTGCTTTTCTACTAAATTCTTCAGAAGGATAAAAAACTCTATTCTCTTTTAGGATTGAAGTTATGTAATCCATATGCACCTCTTTTTTAATTTCGATTTATCAAAAATTAAAACAATCTTATCTAAATTCATATCAATATTTAAATTTAAATC
>CAZRRL010000073.1:0-5982 GCA_964602555.1 uncultured Methanosarcinales archaeon
CTATGATTTCATTGTTAATTTGACTAAGGAGGGATTGCTATGCCTTTTTAATGCTATTTGCCCTGGTAGTGTAATCCGGCTATCATGAAGCCCTGTCGAATGTGAGAATCATCTCATTCACATGCAAAACGGCTTCGATTCGGGTTCAAAATAGCAAAATTATGATCACAAATTTCGCTTGAAAGTCCCGACCAGGGCGCTTATATATTGAAAGCGAGAATGCTCAAAACATTTTTCGCATTCAACTCAATGGGCCGGTAGCTCAGCCTGGTAATTTTGCTCAAATTGGGCAATAGAGCACCTGTCGCAAAAAGCGAGCCTTTGATAATAAAGGTCGGGTGAAACTTTTAATCAGGTGGTCGCGAGTCCGAACAATATCAACTAATAAGTTGTTGAAGGGAATCTCGTCCGGCCCACTTAAGCTCAAGTGACTAAGCAAAAGATGAAGAAACAAAAATTCAAGGTTGACAAGCATACACTAACGCCAAAACACATAAAACTTAGTGAAAAAGAAAAAGCACAGCTACTTGAAAAATATCGTGTAACTTCTAAAGAGCTGCCAAAGATATTAAAGACAGATGCAGCTATAAAGGAATTGGATGCTAAACCTAATGATATGATAAAAATTATAAGAAAAAGTCAAACTGCTGGTGAGTCAGCTTTTTACAGAGTGGTGTCAAATGTATAAATACGGCAAAATTCTTTTGCAAAAGTATTTTGAGGAGCAAAGCTTTGTTGACTCTGACATAGAGTCATTTAACAATTTTATAGACAAAGAGCTGCTCAACATAATTGAGGAAAATAGAGAAATAATACCAACAATAATTCCTCATAACATTGACGAATTCAAAATAAGGCTTGATAAGATTTGGGTGGAAAAGCCAAAGATGATTGAGGCTGATGGCTCTAGCAGAAACATTTATCCTACGGAAGCTAGGCTAAGAAAGATAACTTATTCTGCTCCAACTTGGATTACAGTAAGTGCCCACATTAATGGTGTACAGCGTGAAAGTTTTGACACACAAATTGGTAACTTACCAATAATGCTGAAGAGCAAATGGTGTCATTTGAACAAGTTGAGCAGAGAAGAGCTAGTAGCAAAGGGCGAAGACCCTGACGAGCCAGGGGGTTATTTCATAATCAATGGTACAGAAAAGGTTCTCATTACAATTGAGGATTTAGCTTCTAACAGATTTTTAGTGGAGAGGGACACAACAGGACCTAGCGAGATAGTAGGCAAGTTATTCTCAGAATATGGCTCATTTAAAATTCCACACACAGTAGAAAAAATGAAAGACGGCTTGTTCTATCTTACATTTACAAGAGTAAAAAGAATCCCTATCCTTGTTGTTATTAAGGCTCTTGGGTTATTAAAAGACGAGGAAATAACTAAGTTTGTATCTCAAGAAAGGCAATTTGATGAGGTTATCATAAATCTGTTAGAGTTTGTAAGTATAAAAAATGAGGAAGATGCTCTTGACTACATTGCAAAAAAGATTGGAATCACTCAATCAAAAGAAGTAAGAATTGAAAGAATGAAGGAAATTTTAGACAAGTATTTACTACCCCATCTTGGAATAAAACCAGAAGACAGAATTTTCAAAGCATATAACTTATGCAAGATGTTAAAAAAATATATACTTGTTTCTAATGGCGAGTTAAGCATTGATGATAAAGACCATTACATGAATAAAAGACTAAAGATGAGTGGCGACTTACTTGCTGATTTACTGAGATTGAACTTAAAAGTTTTGATTGGTGATTTATTATATAATTTCCAAAGAATTGTCAAAAGGGGGAAATTCCCGTCCATAAAAGTAATAATAAGGGATAAGTTATTGACGCAGAGAATTTATTCTTCAATGGCAACTGGTGTATGGGTTGGTGGCAGAAAAGGTATAAGCCAACGCATCCAAAGGTTGAATTACCTCGAAACTTTATCACATTTGCAAAGAGTTGTAAGCCCATTAAGCGCTTCGCAGGAAAATTTCGAAGCAAGAGAACTTCATCCAACCCATCTTGGCAGGCTTTGTCCAATTGAAACTCCAGAAGGAACTAACATAGGCTTAAGAAAAAATCTTTCATTGCTTTGCTCAATTTCAAGCACATCAAACGAAGACGAGATATTAAAATCACTAAAAGGGCTCGGCTTGAAAGTTATAAGATAAAATAACTTAAAATTTAATTTTAAAATGGCAGAAGTATACCTCAACAGCAAATTTATTGGTTATGTTGATAACCCAATTGAATTTGTTCAGCGAGTAAGAGAAGAAAGAAGAAAAGGAACAATTTTAGACAACCTTAATTTTTATTACAATGAAAAGGCGGATCAAATACAACTAGAAAGCTCTAGTGGAAGGGCCAGAAGGCCTTTAATAATTGTTAAAGAAGGTATCCCTTTATTGACAGAGAAGCATACCAAGCAATTGGAAAAAAATGAAATATCGTGGTCAGACTTGGTAAAGCAAGGCATCATTGAGTATTTAGATGCTGCAGAAGAAGAAAACTCCTTAGTCTCATTTTTTGAAAGTGAATTAACACCTGAGCATACGCATCTGGAGATAACACCATTAGCAATGCTAGGCTATTGTACATCACTAGTTCCATATGGCAACTTTAACCAATCAACGAGGTTAAATGCAGGCTCAAAAAACCAAAAGCAGGCACTTGGCTTCTATGCTTCTAACTTTGCTGTGAGAATGGACATGGATGTTAATTTGCTTCACTACTCACAAAGACCTGTAGTTAACACAGCAATGCACGATATCTCTAATTATGATAAGCATCCTGCTGGTCAAAACATAGTTGTTGCGATAATGAGCTATAAAGGTTACAATATGGAAGACGCAATCATACTAAACAAAGGCTCTATTGAAAGAGGACTTGGAAGATCAACTTATTATAGACCAAATATTGCTGAAGAATTAAGATATGCAGGCGGCTTAATTGATCAAGTCTGTATTCCTGACAAAGATGTAAAAGGATACAAAACAGAAAAGGATTACAGGTTTTTGGAGGAGGATGGAATAATCTATCCAGAAGCGAAAGTCAAAGAAGGAGATGTTGTAATTGGTAAAACCTCGCCACCAAGATTTTTGAGTTCAATGGAAGAGTACAGCTTAGCGTCAAGCACAAGGCGTGAAAGCTCTATAAATTTAAAGCATGGTGAAGAAGGTGTAGTTGATTTTGTTGCAATAACAGAAAACGAGGAAGGAAACAAACTCATTGAAGTCAGAGTAAGAGATGAAAGAATACCAGAAATTGGTGATAAATTTACAAGCAGGCACGGCCAAAAAGGTGTTGTTGGATTAATAGTTCCTCAAAGTGATATGCCATTTTCTGCTAGCGGCATAGTTCCAGATTTGATATTTTCCCCTCATGGAATTCCTTCAAGAATGACAATAGCACACTTAATTGAGATGGTTGCTGGCAAAGTAGGTGCTCTTGCTGGACGCTACATTAATGGCACTACATTTGATGCGGACCCAGAAGAAAGATTAAGGAAAGAGCTGCTTTCATTGGGCTTTAGAGAAAGCGGAGTAGAAACTACGTACAATGGACAAACTGGTGAGCAATATCAAGCAAAGATATTCATCGGAAACATGTATTATTTAAAATTAAAACACATGGTCGCTAACAAGATACACTCAAGAGCTCGTGGTCCAATACAGCTTTTAACAAGACAGCCAACAGAAGGCAGAGCAAAAGAAGGTGGCTTAAGACTAGGCGAGATGGAAAAAGACACTTTTGTTGCTCATGGTGCATCTTTATTGCTTAAAGAGAGATTTGATAGCGACAAAACAATTGTACCTGTTTGCGAAAGTTGCGGCATAATTGCAATCAAAGACAATTATAGAAATAAGTCATACTGCCCTGTATGTGGTGACAATGTTGAGATCAATGATATTGAAATAAGTTACGCTTTCAAATTAATGCTTGACGAATTTAAATCGTTAGGCATTTATCCAAAATTGCAGTTGGAGGGTAAATATTAATTGTTGTCAAATAAAAATTTAATGAAAAAATCAAAAAATCAACAAAAATAAAATGTCAAACATAATTTCAGAGTACGAAGACAAGCTTCCAAGCAAAATAATTGAAGATATCAAAGATAGCATACCTAAAGGTATAAGCGACAATAAGCTAAGAAAAATCATGGAAGCAGTATATGCTGAATATAAAAATGCACGAGTTCATCCAGGTGAGTCAGTTGGCTTAATATCAGCTGAATCTATAGGTGAGCCAGGCACACAAATGACACTGAACACATTCCATTTCGCTGGAGTGGCAGAAATGAATGTAACCTTAGGTTTGCCTCGTATCATTGAAATCCTAGATGGAAGAAAAGAGCTTGAAAATCCGATGATGGAGATATATTTGAAAAAGCCCTATGCCACAGGTAAAAAAATTGAGGAATTGAGGCATCTTGCCTTGCAAATCAAAGAAACAAAACTTCGAGACATAACCACAGAATTTACGATAAATATTGCAGACTTAACAATTGAGGTTAAGCTCAACAAAGACAAGATGAAGGAGATAGACATAACAAATAATAAAGTTATTGATGCTATTTCAAAGCAGTTGAAAGGTTACAATATTAAAGATAATAAAGAGTCAATCATTCTAAAATCAAGAAGCAAAGACGACACATTCAACGAGGCTTACAAAACAAAAGAAAAAATTAAGGGAATTACAGTAAAGGGTATAAAAGGGATCTCACAAGTTCTGCCAGTCAAAAGAGAAGACGAATTTGTAATAATAACTGCTGGCTCCAACTTGGCAGATATCCTTCAATTAGAAGAAGTTGATGCTTACAGAACAACAACAAACAATATTTTTGAGATTGAGCAAGTGCTAGGCATAGAAGCTGCTAGGCAAGCAATAGTAAATGAGATTTTTAAAGTCATAGAAAGCCAAGGCTTGAATGTTGATATAAGGCATATAATGCTTGTTGCTGATACAATGTGCGTAAGTGGAACTGTAAAAGGCATAACAAGATATGGTGTTGTAAGTGAGAAATCAAGTGTTTTGGCAAGAGCATCTTTTGAAACACCGATTAAGCACATCATAAATGCTGCACTTGTAGGCGAAGTCGACAATCTTGACTCAGTTGTTGAGAATGTAATGATTAACCAACCTGTGCCTATAGGCACTGGTTTACCAACCTTAGCCGTAAAAGCGCCACCAAAAGCAAAAGAAAAAACCTAAGATGGTAGAAGAAAAAACAGACCAACAAAAAACAGAAGAGCTTGAGGTTGTAAAGCAAGCAATTGAAGGCAAAGAAGCATTTGAAGGCATGGAGCCAAAAGACCAGTATATTTACAAACAAGTTAGAAGCATTGCTTTTTCTGTATTAAGCTCAAAGATGATTAAAAAGATGGCTTCTGCAAAAATAGTTACACCTGAGCTTTATGACAAAGAGGGTTACCCAGTTGATGGTGGCCTAATGGACATAAGGTTGGGAGTTATAGATCCTGGCTTAAGATGTAAAACATGTGGCTCAAAACTAAAGGAATGTATTGGCCATTTTGGTTACATAGAATTAGCTAGAGCAATCATACATATTAAATTTGTGAACATAATCATGACATTGCTCAAATGCACTTGTAGAGAGTGTGGAAGAATCCTTATTCCAGAAAATAAGATAGGCAAAATAAAGGAAATGCTTGACCAAGTTGAAAAAGAAAATGGTGTCGAAGAAAGAAGACAAAAAGTTAAAGAGGTAATCGCTAGTTTAAAAACAATAAACAAATGTCCTTACTGCAAAGCCAAGCAAAAGAAGCTAACATTGGAGAAGCCTACAACATTTTTAGAAGATGAAAAAAGACTAAGCCCTATTGAGGTAAGAGCTAGACTTGAGAGAATACCAGACTCTGATTGTGAAATATTTGGGCTTAGGGTTCCGCATGTAAGGCCAGAATGGATGATCTTAACTGTTCTGCCGATTCCTCCTGTAACAATGCGACCTAGTATAACCCTTGA
>CAZRRL010000074.1:0-5942 GCA_964602555.1 uncultured Methanosarcinales archaeon
TTGGCAGATATTCAAAGCCTGCAATAAGCAAATTCAAAATGACAGGCAAAAAATCTACTAAAAAAACTGATTTAAGGTATGAATGCAAAGTTTGCAAAAAAATGCATGTTCAAAGACAGGGGTTTAGAGCAAAGAAAATAGAATTCAAGTAAATCAGCATTTATACATCAAAAAACTGCCTTCTGCTACATCGAAATATTCCTTCTCTAGCTTACATCTTTGGCTTATATATTCATTAAACTCGATTATTTGATTTAAGCCTTTATTTTTTCTGAGAATTATGTAAGACAAATTAACATCATCAAGTTTGTTTGTAAATAAATAAAAATGTGTTAATCCTGATGTGAATCTCATTTCATTTGAGTCGATAAAATTTAATGCAATACTCCTATTCGTTATAAGTGCTAATAACGGAACAATTGAATCATCTCCAAAGAGCTTAAGCTTTGGATTTGATTTTGACACAATATCAACTAGTTGATTTAATTGGCTAAACTCCAAAAAGCCTATTTTTTCTAAGAACATCACATCTGCTGTAGTATTCCATAAAAAGATTAGGCAAATGAAAATAATTGCAAAATATCTAATGTATTTCAATTTTATTTTATTGATTAAATATACTATGCTATAAGAACCACTTATCGCCATAAATGGAAATGCTATGCTAAAATAAAATTCTTCAATAACATTAATAAACAGCAAGAATAGAAAATAAACAAATATCATAAAATAAAAAAATTGAAACTTTTTTTTGTTTTGCATGAATAAAGACGATAAAAATGCAAGAAAAATAATCCAGTTTTCTGTTAACACATTTTTATAGATGATAATTTTTTGATTGGGAAGTTTTGGTTTTAGTAAATGATATCTAAATACAGGATCTGTAAAGTTTTGACCAAAAAAGAAGTATAATGCAATAATTGTAATCCCAAATGTTATAAAAAAACCTGATACCATATTAAAAGAGTCTTTAATATTTTTCTCTTGAAATTTTTTTATAATTATAAAAATAAATATAGCAATGATAGGTGCTAAGGTATAAAAACGTGTTAAACCAGCAAGTCCAGCGAAAACACCACCAGTAAAATACTTTTTAGCAAAAATAAGATAGAAACTTATCATTAAAAACATGAGAGAAAAATTTATACCCATTGAGAATGTTGCTTTGAACAAAACTTCAAAAGAAAACAAAAATAATAGCAGTGCTAAAATTGATATTAACAAAGCATTCTCTTCATTCAAATTATTTTTAAAAAATTCTAAGGATGTTTTGTACAAGAAAAATGAAGCAGTTAATAGTGCTAGAAGGGTAGCAAATTTAAGCAAAGTAAAATTTACTCCAAAGATTTTGATTATAACCGAAAGAATAAGTATATGCAATGGCGGATGCGCATAAAAAAAATCTTTGTAAGGCAATTGCCCTTCAGTAATTGATTTAGCCATGTAATAATATACATTCTCATCTCCCGGGGCAATATGTGCTAAGCCTTTTGCTTGTATTATAAAGTATACAAATGCTACAGTAAAGAATGCAATTAGTTCAATTTTGTTAAGCTTCATAGCAATAGCTATTCTATAAATTGTTTATATTATTTATTATTTTTTGTTGTAAAAGGAAAGGTATATAAATTAATGAAAACTACTTCGATTAGAACAAATGGTAAAAATAAAAGAACCTACAAGCAAATTTATCAAAATCAGATGTCCTAAATGCAAAAATGAGCAAATAACCTTTGGTAAAACAGCAACTAAGGTAGATTGCCTAGTATGTGGCAAACTGCTTATAGAACCAACAGGCGGTAAAAGCAAAGTGAAAGCTAGAATCTTGGAAGTTTTGGAATAAAGCAAATGCTTTTCAAAAAACATGGCTTTCCAGAGGAAGGTGAATTAGTTCTTTGCACAGTTACAAGTGTGCAATATCACTCTGTTTTTGTTGATATTGACGAATATGGCAGAGGTGGAATGATCCACATCTCTGAAGTTTCTCCAGGAAGGATAAGAAATATAAGAGACTTTGTAAAAGAAGGAAAGAAGATTGTATGTAAAGTTCTTAGAATTAATCAAGAGAAAGGTTATATTGATTTATCTCTAAGAAGGGTTAACGAATCTGAAAAAAGAAGAAAAATCGATGACATTAAAAAAGAGCAGAATGCAGAGAAAATAATAGAAATTGCAGCTGCAAAAATTGGAATAAAAACAGAGCAGTTGTATAATGAAATTTCTGAAAAAATAACAAAGAATTATTATTCAATTCATCAGTTTTTTGAGGAAGCTGCTAAGGATGAAAATAAATTAGAAGGACTTGACATAGAAAAAAAGCATTTGAAAGTACTTGAGGAAACGATAAAGCAAAGAATTAAGGCAGCAGAAGTGGAGGTTACAGGAAAACTTAAAATCACATCATTTGCTCCAAATGGCATAGACATAATTAAAGAGTCTTTAAAAAAGGCTCAAGAAGCTACAAGAGGCAACATTAACCTAAGTTATCTTGGTTCTGGCTGTTATAGATTTATGGTCAAGGCCCCCGATTATAAGGAAGCTGAAAAAATTATGAAAAGTGCTACTGAAAGCGCAATAAGCTATGTGACAAAACATGCGGGCATTGCAGAATTTACCCGCGAATCGGCATAATGAAAGAAATCTTAAAGTGCAAAAATTGTAATAACTACACTATGAAAGAAACATGTGATTGTGGCAATAAAACTATAGTTGTAAAACCTTTAAAATATAGTACAGCAGATAAACTTGGACATTACAGGAGAAAAGTAAAACTTAGCGAATATATTAAAAGAGGATTGCTATGAGGGACAACTATTGGAAGATTGTGCAGTTTGGAAAAATTCCAAAGCTGAATAAGCCTATTTTTATAGAAGGTTTGCCTGGCATAGGAAATGTAGGAAAAGTTGCAGTGGATTTTCTCATAGATGAGCTTAAAGCAACTAAGCTTTATGAGATAACATCTTACACATTTCCGCATTCTGTATTTGTAAATGAAGACAATTTGGTTGAGCTGCCAATTGTTGAGATATTTTACAAGAAATTTAATGGAAAGCGAGATCTTTTGTTGCTTGGGGGCGATGTGCAACCAATTGATGAAATAAGCTCTTATGAGTTTTCAGAGAAAGTTCTTGATATTGTGCAAAAATTTGACGGAAAAGAGGTTATTACGCTAGGTGGTATTGGATTAGCTGATATCCCAAAAAAACCAAGAGTTTATTGCACTGGCAATTCAAAGAAAATCATTGTCAGATATCAAAATGAGTTAGTTAGCAATAAACTTTATGGTGTTGTTGGTCCAATTGTAGGAATTTCAGGATTGTTGCTAGGACTTGCTACAAGAAGAAATATACAGGCTATTTCCTTTCTCGCTGAAACTTATGGGCATCCAATGTACCTTGGTATTAAAGGTGCGAAGGAAATATTAAAGGTGCTTAATAATAAATTGAGTTTAAAGATTGACGTGAACAAGCTTGACAGAGAAATTAAAGATATAGAGAGTGAGATAATTAAAAAGACAGAGCAGCTTAGCGAAGTTACAAAACAGATAGCACTAAAAAAGCTGCAAAAAAGACTAGGCAGAGATCTGGATTATATTGGATGAAGTAATCCGAAACAACGAAAATTCAGTGACATGCGAGTGAGCTTCGTTCTAAGCGAACTCGCTCACATTCGACAAATTTTCAAGTCTCGAAAATCTGAAAGATTTTCGAAATATTTAAATATGCTCTATTTCTTGTTTTAATTTCACATGCGAGCTCGATGATCACGTGGGATTTTGCAGAGCAAAGTCGCACAAAGTGTCAACTGATTTAGCAGTTGAAGGGGTGGAACTTTGAAATTTCAGATTAAAAAAATAAAAGCAAGAGAAGTGCTAGATTCTAGAGGCAATCCGACTCTTGAGGTTAATGTTTTTACTGATTCTTACTCTGCAACATCTATTGTGCCTAGCGGTGCATCTACAGGTATTCACGAGGCTTTAGAGTTAAGGGATAATGACAAAAAAAGATATAATAGCAAAGGGGTTCTGAAAGCTGTAACAAATGTTAATAAAATAATTGCCAAAAAATTAATAGGTAAAGATTGCAGAAAACAAAGAGAAATAGACAATATTCTAATTGAGCTAGATGGAACTGAAAATAAGTCTAGACTAGGTGCAAATGCTATTCTTGCTGTCTCAATGGCAGTTTGCAAAGTAGGCTCAATTTGTTCCAATAAAGAATCTTATTCTTATATTCGAAAATTATCAAATTCAAAAAAAATAATATTGCCGATTCCACAGATGAATATTATCAACAGTGGAAAACATGTTGGTGTATACAATGACATACAAGAACACATGATAGTGCCAATGGGTTTTAAAACTTTTAGCAATGCTTTAAGAGCTGGTGTTGAGACTTATCAAAATTTAAAGAACATATTAAAGAAAAAATATGGCGCAAAAGCAATATTGCTCGGTGATGAAGGAGGTTTTGCTCCTCCAATTAAAAGTATTGAGGAAAGGTTAGAATTATTGCTGAAAGCTGTTGATGAGAGTGGATATAAAGGCAAAATAAAACTAGCTTTAGATTGTGCTGCATCTGAATTTTACAACGAGAAAAGCGGAAAATATAAAATAATAAATAAAAAATACAATAAAGACCAACTTGTTGATTATTATAAAAATTTAATAAAGAAATATCCAATTGTGTCAGTTGAAGATGGCTTTGCTCAAGATGATTGGCAGGGATGGAAACTTTTTAATAAAGAACTAGGAAAAAAAATACAGATTGTTGGAGATGATTTATTAGTTACAAATATCATGAGGATAAAAAAAGCATTAAATGAAAATGCATGCAATGCTCTATTATTAAAAGTGAATCAAATTGGCACAGTGACAGAAGCAATTGATGCAGCTGGTATTTCATTCAAAAATAAATGGAATGTTATTGTGAGCCATCGTAGTGGAGAAACAGAAGACAGCTTTATTGCTGATTTATGTGTTGGTGTTGCTGCTTCGCAATGTAAATTTGGAGCTCCAGCAAGAAGCGAGAGAACTGCTAAGTATAATAGGTTGTTGAGGATTGAGGAAGAGCTTGGAAATAGAGCGAGGTTTGCTAGTTTATAAATATGATAAAGCTCGTGCTGTTAAGACATGGACAAAGCACATGGAACAAAGAAAATCGCTTTACAGGGTGGACTGATGTTCCTTTGACAAAGCAAGGCATTGCTGAAGCAAAAAAAGCAGGACAGATTCTTAAAAAAGAGGGCTTTAACTTTGATATTATTTTTACTTCAGTTCTTAAACGAGCAATTGATACAACTGATATAGTTCTTAAGGAAATGGGCTTGAATAATGTAACATTGCATAAGTCATGGCGCTTAAATGAGAGACATTATGGAGCTTTGCAAGGCTTGAACAAGGCAGAGATGGCAAAGCAATATGGTGAGGAACAAGTGCTTAAATGGAGAAGGAGCTATGACATAAGACCGCCAGCACTTAAAAAGACAGATAAAAGATGGCATGGCAATGATCCAAGGTACAGGGGCTTAAATAAAAAATATCTTCCATTGACAGAATCTTTAAAGGATACTGTTGATAGGGTTGCACCTTATTGGAACGATAAAATAATACCAGCGTTGAAAAAAGGCAAAAGAGTGCTTGTTTCTGCAAGTGGCAATAGCTTAAGAGCTTTAGTTAAATATATTGATAAAGTCTCTGACAAGGAAATTGTTGAGTTCAACATACCAACTGGAATACCATTAGTTTACGAATTAGGAGATAACCTTAAGGCTATAAGGCATTATTTCTTAGGCAATCCAAAAGAAATTGAAGCTAAAATACTGGCAGTAGCTGCTCAGGGAAAAGCAAAGAGATGAACTATATGTCAAAAACACTGCGCACTAAAGTACGTAGCGTGTTTTTGAGCACTATCGAAATCGCTGGCTTACCCTGAGTTAAAACA
>CAZRRL010000075.1:0-5873 GCA_964602555.1 uncultured Methanosarcinales archaeon
GTATTATTATCTATTATAGCACCAACATAAGTCTTGTTGCTTATGTTGGTAGATATGCTAAAATCTGTTACTTTCTGTAATGTATTATTGTCTATAATTGCTCCTACATAGGTTTTATTGCTTACATTACCTAATTGAAAGTTTGAGAAAGGTAAAGCTGTCACATTACTTATTGGTTGTAATCCTGACAAGTCAATGCTAATATTAACTTCTTTTCCTTGACTAAATATTTTTCCTGCTACATAAAGAGTTTTGTCAGGTACGCTGTAATTAAATCCAGAATTGTTAAAATTTCCAAAACTCACATTTCCTATTAATGAATCATTCAAATAAATTACAACATAAGCACCATTGTTAGTTGAATTAAATAAAGTTACTGTTCTATTACTATGATTTCCTAAATTCCATGCACTAGCCTGTATTGCAGTAACATTGTTATTGATGTTATTATCAGTTAATGCTCTTGTATAATAATTATCTAAACTCACACTGCCATTTAATTGCTTTCCCTGTGACCATACAGCAGATGCAAAGTATCCTGCTCCGTCTGGAATGCTAAAATTGATTTTTGATGTATTAAAAGAGCCAAAACTCACATTTCCTATTAATGAATCATTAAGATAAATAGCAACATAAGCACCGTTATTTGTTGAGTTAAAAGGATTTGTAACATTAACATCACTTGCTTGTGCTGTACAAGTTAAGGTATCTCCTATTGCAGTGACAAATTGACCTCCTGAGCAACCAGTAGGATAATTTGTTAAGTTAACCCAGCCTAAAACTAAATTTTCACCTATACTTAAATTCATTATTGTTATATTTGTTGTTGTTAAATTAACTTTGTTGAATGCACTTTCTTGTGTTTGTACTACATTATTATTTTGTTTTATAATTGTAGCATTAATGTAAGTTGCATTCAAAGAGCCAATAGTTACAACTGAGCCAATAACAGTTAATGTGTCAGTTGGTAATGTTGTGCCTATTCCAACTCTTGAACTTGTGTTATCAACAAACAATGTGTCTTGTGCTATTGACACATTTCC
Organism: uncultured Methanosarcinales archaeon; assembly: GCA_964602555.1. Taxonomy (GTDB): domain Archaea; phylum Nanobdellota; class Nanobdellia; order Woesearchaeales; family GW2011-AR4. Next base: position 1,044 of record CAZRRL010000075.1, read on the forward strand.
AGTAACATTTAAGTTGCCAGTTATTCTTAGCCATCCATTTACCAAATTATCAATAAACTGGTCAAATCTAAACTTAATCTGGTCTGTCAGTGTTAAATTACCAGCAGATTTTATAGTTCCAGATGCTGTAAGATTAAAAGTTTGAGTGCTTATAGATAATATAGTTCCTCCTGAGCCAATTGATGCATTTCCTGTTACACTTAAATTAGTCACAATAACGCTTGCATTTGGATTAATTGATTCAGTTACATTTGCCCTAAAAGAATATGGTGCTGAAGTTAAATTTACTCTTGGCGAGCTTTCATCATCAGTACCAACAGTTATGCCTAAATAATATTGGTCTGCAAAACTCAAATTAAGTCCACCTAGAATGACGTCATAAATCCCATTTGCATCTGTTGTTATGCTCTGATTCATCCCCCACAAAATATTTCCGCCAGTTGATGCATCATAAATCTTGAAACTAAAGTTTAATGTACCTTGCTGAGAAGCCCCAGCTGTATTTGTTAATTTTCCTTGCAAAGTTATAGAGTTTGGGATATTAGCAAAAGCAATTGTTGATAGTAAGAAAAGTAATATTAAAGTTGTAAACAATACCGAAAATACTTTTTCTTTATTATTAATTGAATTTTTATTAGTATGGTCAGAAATTAAATTAACAAAATTCTTATCTTTTCTTTGTGATTCACTTTTTTCTTTTTTTAAATTACTAACTTTCATTTTTAATTCCATTATTTTCTTTTTTCTTTGCCCTGTTGTAAACAGTCCATACGTTTGCTGAATTTTTGTTCAACAATTGTGCAATTTTGTTGTTGCGCATCTTTTTCACTTCTTTCAAATATGACACTAAAGCTTCCAAAATGCTCTTTTCACAATTGAAAATAGAAACAGGAACAGAAATGCTGCCGTTAACCTCAAAAGGCCATGGGACTTTTTTTACAGCTCTTCTATAATTTGCCCATAAACCTCTTTCATCCCTTCCAATCAGTTCAGAAATTTTATGATAGCCAAGCTCGTAGTTTTCTTTCAGAAATTTTGTTAAAGCTTCTGCAGGGCTTAATTTGCCTGCAAAAATAGCGACAGGAACTAACAAGCTATTATTATTGAAAAGCCTAAGAATTTCTTCTTCAGTGTAGTTGTACTGTTGTTTCAGCCTTTCTGTGATTTGGCTGAACATATCAATTAAGAATCTTTCTTCAGCTCTTTCACTACCTAAATTAAATTCACTACCATTTTCACCTCTTTTCCTATTTAAATACATTTTAAGTATATTAATATACTAATTATAGTATTTTATATACTTATTTCTATACTAATATATAAATCTTTTTATTTTATATGCTAAAAATAGAATTTTTTATTATTTTAGTAAGGAAAAATAAAATTTTCAATATAGAAAATAAATTTTAAACTTACTTTGTGTTATTAAAATTAGAATTTTTGTAAGAAATACTTTCACCCAAAACAACCAGCTTGCCTTACACAAGCAACAGTACACCCATGAGTTGCAAACCTGTTAAAGTTATAAATCAAGGCATTAATTGTTAAAGTTCCGCTTCCATAAGCATAAACATTGTTGCCTTGCATGTTGCAATTACTTGTAATAACGCAATCATCTGCACAATTAATGCCCCAGTCTCCTGATGATGGACAGGAGCAAGTTGATTCATAAACTGTCAAAGTCTGCGATTGCTCGCCTGGAATCGTCCCTTGCCATGTTGTATTTATTTTAATCACATAAGTCCCAGTTGTATTTGAAGCAAAAAATGTAAAGTTATAATTTCCATAAGCATCTGTAGATAATGTGTAATTGATTGTTACATTCAACAAATAAGGAGTTACGTATTTATCTGTTGTGGAGAAAACTGCTTTGTATTGTATAAATTTTCCCCAGTCTGTTTCTATTAAAGCATCTGTATCGCTTAAATTAGTATTCGAATAATATAGATTGCTCCAAGGAGTCCATGTATTGCTGTCATTGCTTGCTCTAGTCTGCAATGTTATATTTGTTGATTCTGTTATGTTTGCATCAGAATGATATGTTGTGAGATAAACCTCATTAAAAAATATGTTATTATTAAAATTAGCTGTTGATGTATTTGAAAGATAACTAGTATTCCTAAAGAACATTGCTATATGATTGTTAGTTTTATCGTAAGCTATTCCAATTGCATCATCTATATCAAAATCAGATGCTATTCCAAATGCTCTAATTGCAGTACCAAAGTCATAAGGTGCTGCTGAATCACTAGTGGCATAACTCCCATTCCTAAAGAAAGCAGCACTTGTATCAGCCGGACCACCTTCAATCACAATGCCAACAATATCGCTTGTATTAAAGTCTTTTGGAATTGTATAGAAACCTGTAGTTGTAAATGATAAATCTGAATTTAAATTAGTTGCAACAACAGATGCTGTGCTCCCATTTCTAAAGAATACATACCAAACGTTAGAAGTAGTGTCATCATTTGCAACTGCTATTACATCATCATAAAGCCAACCTGTAGGAAGAGTATATTTTCTCAATGTTTCAGCAAGTACAAAATTTTGATTAAATCCAGTCATAGTAAGATTAGTGCCTATACTGCCATTTCTATAAAAGACACCCATATCGCCACCCTTTCTGGAATATCCCATTGCATCACTTGTGTTTAGCAATACAGCACTCCATCTTATTCTGTCAAATCTTACTGCTGGAGTTATGTTTGTATCAAACGCTTTTGAAGTAAAATTGCCAGTTAAATTGTAAACAAGCTGGCCATTACTCATATTGCCGCATTCAACACAGCCTTTTAAAGATGTAGTTGTATAATTCAAGGTTACATTTGCTTTTCCGCCAGAGCCTGATATATTTGTTTTAAACAAAGTGCCATTTCCAAATTCATCATTAGTGTCATCTGTAAAGTTTAGGTACGCTCCAAACAAAGGAGCTTCGTTGCTAAAAGCATAAATTCTTGTGTAACTAACATTAGTATTATTGCTTAAATTAATATGCCCAAATACAAGAACAGTGCTGTTAGGAAAAACCCTAGTTGCATTTAAGCTTTCATTCACTTCCATCAAAATAATTGGTATAGTTGTTGAATTAACAATATTGCCATCGGCATCAAAAACACTTACATTCCAAAGCCATGTTCCATAACTGCTTACGTTAAAGGTTACATTCCAAAACTCTGTTTCTGATGGCACATGGGGTGACTCGCTTGAATTTCTTGTGCCATTCAAGCTGTTAAATACTTTAGCTCCACTAGGATTTATAATAGTAAAGTTTACAGAATTTATGTTGTTATTTTCATCTGTGACATTAGCAATAAATGTTACATTATCCCCTTTTTTTGGATATAAAGGCTTTGTAAAGTTTTTATTTATGCTTGGAGGTCCACCAATCCATAAACCATCATTGCATATTTCACTTGCTGAATCACTATCAACATCAGCAACACTTGTATTGGCATAACATCTATTGTTGTACACACAATCGTTAGATACATCACAGCAACTAGTGTCAGTGCTGCTAGATGTGCAGACATTTGTTCTGCAATTTCTTTCAATCTTATAAACTGTTGTGTCATTAGCAACACCAATTAAAAATTTGCCTTCTGGAAAAATTTCACAAGCTCCATTGACATTTTCTAAGCTTATATTATAAGTAGTGTCATTTGATAAGCCAAAAACAGCAACTCCATCAAGCAATGTAGCAAAAGCGCCTGAATTAGCTTTTGTGTCAGTTCTATTTGCAAATACTTTTACATCATTGATTGCAACAGAAGCATTTGTCTTTACTCTTACCTTTAAGAAGCCTCTTGTAGCATTCAAGCCTTTGTTAATATTTGCAGAGCTGTTATCAGTGCTGAAATCATAAAAGCTGAATGTTGTTCCATTCAAGCCATCAGCTCCATTTATAAGCGCGCTTCCTCCAATGCCGCCTAAAGTGTAAATGCTTCCAGAAATATAAGTTACATTTGAAATTAAGACTAAGCTTCCACCCATTGCGCCATTGCCGCCAGTATCTCCTGCGCCAGAGCCACCTGCGCCTCCAACTCCACCGCTTAAATTCATAATGCCTGTTATGTTTATTGGCTCAGACCATATTGTAATGTTGCCTCCAATGCCACCATTGCCTCCATCATCCAGAGTGCTTTGACCACCTATTGCGCCTTTTGTTGACACATTTCCGCTTATATCAACAATATAAGCTGTTAAATTTACTTCTCCTCCTTTTCCACCATTTTTTGCAGCAGCACCACTAGCTACTTGAGGAGAAAATCCTCCTTCAGCAATAAGAGCTCCTGCTGCTGAAATATTTATCTTGGTTAAATTTTCAAAAGAAAATGCGCTTATTTTAACAGTTCCAGCATCTCCACCAATGCCTGCTGTATCAGCAGCATTATCAGTTCCACCACTCCCACCACTTGCACCGCTTATGTTAATTTTACCGCTTATCAAAGTATTGTTGCTGTATATTATTAAATAAGAGCCATTTCCGCCTCCTCCACCATTATCAACGCTACTACCGCCATAACCTCCATTTAAAAACACATTGCTGCTTAACTCTAGTTTGCTTGCATTTATTGTTAAATTTCCTGCATTTCCTCCACCTCCAATACCAGCATTATTGCCACTACTACTGCCACCTTTGCCCCCATACAAAAAAATACTGCTAACACTTGTTGTATTGCCAATTATTAAAATTGAGCCTGCATGTCCAGCATCTCCACCAAAATCACCTCTGCTTCCATTGCCGCCATTTGCTCTTAAAGCTCCTTGCACAGTTAAGTTTTGAGCCTGAATTGTTATGCTGCCAGCATTGCCTCCGCTTCCTCCTGTATC
>CAZRRL010000076.1:0-5836 GCA_964602555.1 uncultured Methanosarcinales archaeon
AGCATTAAAAAGGCATAGCAATCCCTCCTTAGTCAAATTAACAATGAAATCATAGTCTTTTGTCTAAAGAAGGATTATTATTCATTATATGTGGGATTACCTGTTTATTTATAAAGTTTACGGATTTCTATATGGAAATTAATTGATTAAAATGTTTTTATTTTAAAATATGCAACATATCTGTTTAAATTGTTTTAAATTAATATTTTTAACAATTAAAATTAATATTTTCTCACAAACTTTAAATATCAAAATCAAATTCTTTTTGTTATGAAAAGAAGTTCTCGTCGATGGAAGAAAAAAAGGCAAATGCGATGGAAATGGCAGCGCAAGAGAATCAAGAAAGAGAGAAGACTAAGGAAACAGCATAGAGCTGGTTAGTAAAAGATAATTTCTAAATTATTTGAATTTATTGATATTCAACAGAAAATTATATATACAAACTCATTTGCTTTTTTCTTTGGGGTGATTAAGATAGGAATGATGGACGATATCTCTAAGGTTGACCCTGAGATTTTTGATGCAATTAAAAAAGAGGGAATAAGGATAAGGAATGGTGTTGAGTTAATTCCAAGCGAGAATTTTGTTTCTAAAGCTGTTTTGCAAGCCTATGCTACTTTCTTCACAAACAAGTATTCTGAAGGTTATCCTGGGAAAAGATATTATGGCGGCAACCAATATGTCGATGTTGTTGAAAATTTAGCAATTGAAAGAGCAAAGAAATTATTTGGTGCAGAGCATGTCAATGTGCAACCTTATTCCGGCTCACCGGCTAATCAAGCTGTTTTCTTCGCTTTGCTAAATATTGGTGATACTTTTATGGGATTTGATTTAAGCGCAGGTGGCCATTTAACTCATGGCTCACCAGTAAATTTTTCTGGCAAACAATACAAATGTATTGCTTATAATGTCGACAAAAAAACAGAGCTTTTAGATTATGACAAAATTATGAAGCAGGCCAAAGAAGTCAAACCAAAGATGATTTTATCGGGATTGACAGCTTATCCTCGCAAAATAGATTTCAAGGCATTCAAAGAAATTTGTGATGAAGTAGGAGCTTACCATTTTGCTGACATTGCACATATTGCTGGATTATGCATAACTGGCTTGCATCAAAACCCTGTGCCTTATTGTGATGTTGTTACAACAACAACCCACAAAACTTTAAGGGGTCCAAGAGGCGCAATTATAATGTGCAAGGAGAAGCATGCTCAAGCAATAGACAAAGCTGTTTTTCCAGGGTTGCAAGGTGGTCCACATGACCATGTAAATGCAGCAAAAGCAGTTGCATTTAAAGAAGCATCACAGTCAGATTATAAAAAATATTGTGAGCAAATTGTCAAAAACGCAAAAGCTTTGGCTAATTCGTTGATGGACAACGGCTTGGAGTTAGTTACAGGTGGCACAGACAATCATTTAATGGTTATAAAGTTGCCCAACAAGGGTTTAGCTGGCAAAGGAAAAGAAGTACAAAATGCGCTTGGAGAAGCAGAGATTTACGTCAATAAAAATACAATTCCTTATGAGCCAAACACTCCCTTTAATCCAAGCGGAATAAGGCTTGGAACACCAGCAATAACAACAAGAGGAATGAAAGAAAGCGAAATGAAATTTATTGGAGAATGCATTGCAAAAGTCATCGACAATTATACTGATAAAAGTGTTATTGAAAAAGTGAAAAAAGATATTTTAGAGCTGTGTAAGGGATTTCCACTTTATCCTGGATTAGAAGTTTTGAGGTAGAATTATTTTATTTTTGAAAATTAATTAATGAGTTAAAAAAAGAAAAAATAAAGTAAAATCAATATCCTAATAAAAAATGCCAGCAAAAATTATTGATGGGAAAAAAATTGCTGAAAGAATTCTTAACGAGATAAAGTCAAAAATAAAAAATTTGAAACAAAAGCCTGGTTTAGCCCTAGTTTTAGTGGGTGATAATCCTGCATCAGAGATTTATGTGAATTTTAAGGAAAAAACATGCAAGGAAGTTGGCTTTTATTGCGAAAGGTTCAATCTCGACAAAAACGTAAGTGAGCTAGACTTGTTGAACTTAGTTAATGATTTAAACCAAAAAAGCAATGTGCATGGAGTATTAGTTCAATTGCCGTTGCCAAAACAAATTGACGAGCATTTAATTGTTAATTCTATTTTGCCCCATAAGGACGTTGATGGTTTCACTCCAGTTAATTTAGGAAATTTAGTTTCTGGAAAAACAATAATTGCTCCTGCAACTGCAAGGGCTGTGCTATATTTGATTGAATCGGTAACAAGCATTGAAGGCAAAAATGCAGTTGTTGTTGGAAGAAGCAATATTGTTGGCAAACCAACTGCAATGTTGTTGGTTGAGAAAAATGCTACTGTGACAATATGCCATTCAAAAACTAAAAATCTTGCAGAGCACACTAAAAAAGCTGATATTATTGTAGTAGCAGTGGGAAAACCAAAATTAATAACTAAAGATATGGTAAAAGAAGGCGCTGTTGTAATTGATGTTGGCATTAATAGAGTAAATGACAAAATTATTGGGGATGTTGATTTTGAAAAGGTAAAAGAAGTTGCTAGCTTTATAACTCCTGTGCCTGGCGGCGTAGGTCCAATGACAATAGCAATGCTTTTGGATAACACATTGAAAGCAATGGAGTTAGCCCAAAAGATTAAGTAAAATGGTTTTAAGCATAGAGCTTCCAGTAATAGAAACAAAACAAGAAACACATGATGTAAAAAGTATTAAGCTTGGCTTAAATGGACAAAAATTTGATTACAAGCCAGGCCAATACATGATGGTTGAGCTTGATGTTGATGACCCAGAAAATGGCAGTATAAGATCGTTATCAATTGCATCTTCTCCTACAGAAAATTTTCTTTTATTCTCAACAAAAATATCGCAAAGTTTGTTTAAGCAAAGGTTCAATAGCTTGCAAGTTGGCGATAAGGTAAAGATAAAAGGACCGATGGGAATTTTTGTATTAAAAGAGGATGCAAAAGAAATAATTTTTCTTGGAGGAGGAATTGGAATAACACCTTTTAGGGATATGATAAAATATTCTTGCGACAAAAAACTGCCAATAAAGTTGACATTGCTTTATTCCAATAAAACTCCAACAGATATTGTTTACATGGATGAATGGCCTTTGTTTGAGAAACAAAATTCGAACTTAAAAATTGTTCATACAATAACGGAAAATACAACAGGTTGGAGTGGCAGAACTGGAAGAATAAACGAAGCAATGATTAAAGAATTCTGTAATGATTTGAAAAATGCATTGTTTTATATCTGTGGACCGCCTGGAATGGTCGATGGTTTATCCCAACTTCTGAAAACAATGAATGTTCCACAACAAAATATAAAGATAGAGAAGTTTGCGGGGTATTGAATCAAAAGTCTTATATATAACTTACGTACATAAGTACTTATGGTATTAAAAGTCGAGTTGGAAAAGGAATTAGAGCACAAGTTTAGAGAGGTTGCTATGAGGAAGTATGGCTATGTAAAAGGTTCGTTACAAAAAGCAACTAGGGAAGCTTTGAGCAATTGGATTATGCAGCAATCAACTAAAGTACCTAAAGTAGACGACCCATTTAAGTTAGTAGAAGGCATATTAAGCCATCTGAAAGGCAAAACAACGTCAGTAGAATTGCAGCACGAGGCTACTAAATTATGGGCAAAGAAGTATTTATAGATGCCAATATTTTTCTGGAAATTTTTCTTAAAGATAAGAAAGTAGAAGAGTGCAAGGCATTTCTAAAATCACTGCAAGAGCAAGAAAAGAGTGCAATAACAACTGATTTTATAATATACAGTTGCATTTTGCAAGTTCAAAATAAGCTTAAAAATGCAGAATTTGTTAAAAACACTATCATATTTTTTAATAGCCATCCAAATCTTAAAATCATAAGACCTTCTTTTGAGGATTTGCATAACTCAATAGAAATTATGGAAACAACAAAATTGGATTTTGACGATAGTTTAGTTGTTGCATGTATGAAAAATTATGATATAGAAAAACTTGCTTCATTGGACAATCATTTTGATAAAGTAAAAGGGATTGAAAGGGTCAGGATTTGAGATAGAGAAGTTTGCTGGGTATTGAATAGGAAAGTTCGTCAAACTTTTGTTAGGCAAAGTTTTTGAGCTGCCGAAAGTCTAGTTGGTGATGTAATTTGGTTATAACAGATTACTGCGTTAGCAGAATAGAGTTAAGGGGAATCGGGACTAGTTTATTTCTTTTGTTTTTCTTCGGCTTGTCTTTTAACGATTTCAAATAGTTCATCCAGGATTTCCTGAGGAATCTTAACATTCATTTTATTTTTTAATTCTTCTAGGAAGTATCCTAGTTCAAAAGCGGCTTTATATTTACCTAATTGGATTTGTTTTTTAGCTTCTTCTACCACTAATTCCCACTTAATCTTACCAAGATTGATTATTTTTCTTGCATCATCTTTATCTTTTAACCTATCAGTTGCACATTTCATTAAAATTATATCATGAAGATCGGCTATTTTAAGTATTAAATTTTCTCCAAATTGATGTATACTCTCTGCCCTTTTCTGCATATTTTCAGAAAATACAAAATCTATAACATTTACAACAAACAAATCAAATCTTTCATCATTTAGCTTTAACATTTCTGGATGATTCCTTCTTGTTCCGTAAACTTTTATCGTGTCAATTTCTCTATAGCCAAACGATTTAATGGCGTCTTTAAAAGTATCTTTATCCTTTTCATTTTCAAATACTAAATCAATATCTAATGTGGAATCTTTAATCCCTAAAAACATCATTGCTGTACCACCAACAGCATATGCTGTTACTTTTTTATTTAGTATTCTAGCTATGTTTAAGAATAGCTTTTGCTGCTCATCTACGGTTATCATTTATAATCACTCAAATCATTTTTATTGAAAGGTAGATAAGTTTTCCATGTTTCTTCAACCTGCTTAAAATCTTTTGACTTTAAACCAGGAATAGTATATTCAAAATTATACTCTTCTTTTGGTAAGGCATTATTTCTGAATCTATCCGGCATCCCCCTCACCCTCATAATTTTTTTTGCTAGATCATATAATGCTCCGACTTGTCTTTCTATCCTATTTTTCTTCGCTAATTGGTAAAGTTCGCTCCAATTAGTTATTTTTTTGAATAATGCCAATGATGCCAATATAGTTCTTAAGCTTCCAGTTTTAATTGCATAAACTAAAGTTTCTTCTAAACTTGGGTCTTTTCCGTATATCTTGTATGTTATTGGAGTTGCAATTTTAACTGGGGAGTACTTGTTTATTATTTCAAAATAACTAGTTCCTTTAAGTTTATTCTCAAATGATATGTTATACACTCTTTTGTTGTTGCTTAACCTCTTTGTTTTGACATAGCCTTCTTTTCTTAAACGAAAGATATAGTAAATAGTCTTATCTTTACTTGTTTTCAATATATTACTCGCTGAATCAATAGTTTGTACGCCTTCCAGTTTTTTGAGTAATATTTCAGTTTCCATTTGTTAAATTTAGCTATAACTAATATATAAACTTTTCTATTTTTAAATAAATAAAATTAAATGTAGCCCTAAAAATATATAAATAAAGTCAAAATCTTAAAATATAATATATATTTTCTATATTGAATATAATGCTGATTTATAATGAAAGCATAGAATAGTGCAACAATTTCACAACTAAAAGAAGAAAGTTCGTCAAACGTACAATTTTAGGCGAACATTTTTTCCTCACAAAATTTTCCCTCGTGAGCAAATTTCGGCAACCCATGAAATTTGCGATAGAGCTGGAAAATTTTGAGAGATGGAAAAAACTTAGGAAAAATCGGGAAAATGCTTGGCATTTT
>CAZRRL010000077.1:0-5831 GCA_964602555.1 uncultured Methanosarcinales archaeon
ACAAAGTTCTCGATAAGATAGCACCGTATAGATTAGCTGCTATAACAGGAAAACTAGTTAGAGCGTCAAATTCACAACTTGCTTATGAACAAAAACAGATTATAACGGGACAATTTGCGAGTAATTTTAGTAATTTTGTATTTACAAATGTTGCTGATAAATTAGCTACAGATTCCCTAGGTAAAGTAGCTGCATATGAACGATTTGAACATTTAAGTGAAGAGGATTTCAAATATTTGAGAGAATTAATCCCTAGGATTAGGGATATTATAAAAAAGCTCATGATTATTTATGGTTATGTCAAATCTAAAATAGAGCAAGAATACATAATAAAAGTTGAAGGTATGGAAATGTTAGGGTTAGATTTGGACAAAAGAAAAAATAAAAATTATGATTTAATATATGTTAAGAAAATGTTTGATAGGATAATTTAAAAGAGAGGTGATTAAAATTCCCCCACAAAATCAGGAACAACAGCAAGCAGCTGAACCAAAATTTAATTTGTTTAAAATATCAGAATGGCCCCAATTTGTATGGAATTGGTTTTGGAGGCTTCCAGGTATAGAAAAATTTAGAGTTGGCAGGGCAAGAGTAGGAGAGAGAATGCCTCCAATATGGTATGAACTACGTAAAACATGGATTCCAAAAAACACCACTTGGTTCGGTAGTAAGTTACAAAAAATTGAAGATTTTTGGGCTGCTCAAGGAAAGTTTTATGGAACAGGCACAGATGAAACTGGTGAAGATAGCTTACTTGGCAATCCAGATGGGGTTGTAAGATTCTATGTTGATTTAGGTATATACTCTGACATCGAAAGGGTAAACACCGAAGTAGATTGGTTTCTTGTAGGAACAGGCTATTTCGAAGAGAATCTTAGGCCTAAAATACCAACAGATCCAAATGAATGGAGAATACGTGGATGGACTAATGAAGAAAATGTTAGGAAAGCAATAGGAAATTTAGAAGTTTTGAGAGATCTAAGATTACTAAAAAAGGTATCATTATACCCAGGTACTGTATATCATGAAGGCAAAAAGGAGTATGAAGAAGAACTCTATTGCTTTGGCCATACAAATGCAGTACGACTTGCTAAAAGAATTGCTACTTACGACGAACAACTAAACAAGCAACTATTGCAAGATTACCGTGTTGAAGTACTTCCAAGGACAGAGTCTAGCAATGCAGCAAGAGCTCTACAAGAATTAATAAACAAAATCGCTGAAATAGAAGAAGAGACATTTAATGATTTAAGTACATTAAGAGGTAAACTTGCGACATACGATCAAAAATGGGATGATATGGTAACGAAGTTAAGTCCAGAAGCACAAAAAGTTGGGGTTATAAGGTTCCCACATACATATATTATAATAAAGCAATATGCAATAGTAGATATAGAAGAAAAAATAGATATAAGAGATAGAGAGGTGTATGATGCAATAGAAGATAAAGAAGGTAATGAAATTGGTAGGAGAATAAGAGATAAATATACCCAAAAGAGAAAGGTAATTATGAGGTTAAAGCAAGAAAAGAATATTTATGAAGAAGAGAAAGAAGATCTTAAAAAAAGAATGAATGAGTTAAAAAAAATTCTTGATGAGGGGCAAATAAGTAAAGAAACTGAAGAAGCTTATAAATCCAGAATGAAGATGGACGAACAAAGATTGGTAGATATTGAGCAGAATATAACTAACAAAGCAAACTTGACACATGATACTACACCACAGATAAACCCAAATGATTTTTGGCAAAGACAAGAAGAACTAGGCTATGGCTTGGACGAGAATGGTTATCCATTAGAGATAAACCCAACTACAGGAGAGGTTTTAATTGATAGATGGTGGAACGAACTAGGACAAAATAAATGGCATCTTAAAACTATAGCGCTAAAACCAGGAGGCGCAGATGTTCTAAAAAAACATTTAGGAGTTGACGTTGAATACTTCGAAGGTAAAGGAGATGAGGATGATATAGACCAAGATGAAACAAAACTTAGAGCTAAAATTATTGGTAACCCTTCACGACCAATAAGGAAAATTAAAGATGAGCGATTTCATGGACGTGTAGATTTGCTTGAACTTGGGCACATAATTTACAGTTATTGGGACTCTGTAAGAGACGATTTAAGAGATGGAAGATTCCATCCACACAGCAAAAGTGTTGCTGATTATGTAATAGAAGCCTCAGGCGGTTTTGACGAACAACTTGGAGCACCTTATCCTAAAGGGTGGTATACAGCTAGAAGCAAAGGTATAGGTGTTACAAGAAGAGGCACTATACCTCTTGGACCTACAGGCATAAACATTGATGTCAGTAAAAAGGAGGTACTAAGAGATGCAATACCTAAAATATTTGAAAAAGTACCAGAAGAAGAGAGGGCTATAAAGCGAGACTATAGGATGAAAATGGCAGATGGGTCGTTTTCTCCTCCAGAAGAGAACGGAAAAATTGTTTTGGCAACTAGAAAACCAAGCAAATATAATCCAGCATTTGATAGACGCGCAGAGAATATTGAATATGTACACTGGGGAAGAATGTACTATTACGAATGGATTAGTTATGTAAACAGATGGTCGGAAAACCCATTTCCACATATATCTACAAGAGGCATTGCATTATTCATAGCACACCTTGTAGCCACTGATGTGTGGAATTATAAAGATGCAGAAGATGCATTAGAAGGTAATAAATTTGATTATGGTGTCAGAGGCATGGGGATGTATGGTGAAGTAAATCCATCGAGTGGAAAAGGTATATTACAAGAGAACTAATTTTTATTTTTATTTTTGAATTAATAAAACCCAATACAATGTTACAAGAGCGTGCAGCCTTTATTGGAACTGGCAAAATGGCAACTGCTTTGATTAAATGTATTGACAAAAGAAAGATATTTATACTAATTGTATATTAATAGATACATATGTATCAAAAAAGAAATAATTATTATGAAGTTATAAGCTTATTTTTGGGTAATTACAAGGCACAATTCTTTCTTCGTGAAATAAGCAGGCTGAGCGGGATACCTCTGAAAACAACACAAAATATTTTGGGAAATTTTGAAAAAGACAAGATTCTTATAAGCAGCATAGAAGGCAAAAATAAGTACTACACATTAAACCTTGAAAATATCCAGACTAAACATTTATTATTGCAGTCAGAAGCGTACAAAACTTCTAAGTTTATAGAAAAGTATAAGCCTTTGAAAACTTTTTTGAAGGAAATAAATTCCGATGCACTTATAATTGTATTTGGGAGCTTTGCTAAGCTTATGGCTGATGAAAACTCTGATTTAGACATGCTGATTATAGACAAAAAAAACAATATACCATATTATCTAATACCTTATAAAATTCATAAGATTAATATGTTATTGAATGTTTTCCTGAAATCTGTAGAAAAACAAGAAACTTTAATTAAGGAAATAATACGAAATCATATCATATTAAATAATCATTCACTTTTTATTAATGTTTTTTGGGGTTACTATGCAAAATAGTTTAAAATGGTGCTTTAGCCTAAAGGATGGATTGAAATTCACAGAGCCGAACGAGAATTTAGCAAAATCTTACCTGGACGAGGCTAAATCTTCATTAAAAAGGGCAGAGAAAGATTTAAATGACGGCGATCTTTTATGGGCAACTGTTGTGATATACTATGCTGATTACTATTCTTTATATTCATTCCTTCAAAAAATTGGTATAAAATGTGAAAATCATTTTTGCTCTATTCTCACAGTTTCTTATATGTTAGGGGATGAAAAGACAAAAATAATAAATCAGCATAAAGATAGAAGGATTGACGCACAATACTATATGAAGGTTGGAAAGGAAGAAGACGTAAAACAGATGCTTAAGGAAGCAAAAATATTTGTTTCAGGGTTTGATGAACTTGTTTCTAATCTAAGCAAGAAAGAAATTGAATCATATAGAACTAAATTAAGGAAGGTAAGATGAAGATCGCCTTTATCGGCACAGGAAAAATGGCAACTGCTTTGATTAGCTATATTTACAATAAAAAAATTGCTAAAGAGATAATTGCGAGCGATAAAAACAACAAAAACCTAATAAATATAAAAAAACAATTTCCAATAAAAACAACAAAAGATAATAAAGAAGTAGTAAAAAATTCTGATATTGTGTTTATTTGCGTAAAGCCTCAAGATATTGATATTGTTTTAGATGAAATAAAAGATGTTGTCCAAAATCAATTAATTGTTTCTATTGCAGCAGGAATAAAATTAAAGCATTTAGAATCTAAATTAAAATCCGGCAGAAACAAAGTTTCTGGGGAACTCAAAAATCAGAGATTTTTGAGTAATAAAAGAGTAATAAGAGTAATGCCAAACATTAATTGTTTAGTTGGTGAGATGGCTGCTGGATTTTCCGCTGGCAAATATACAACAAAAGAGGACATTAAAAATGTTTCTAAATTGCTCAACTCAGCTGGAATTTCATTTCAGTTAAAAGAAGAATTGCTCGATGCAGTTACTGCAATAAGCGGTTCTGGTCCTGCTTTTTTCGCATATTTTATAAGTGCATTTGTAGAAGTTGGAATTAGAAATGGATTGCCAAAGGAAGTTGCTTTTAAGATTGCATCACAAACAGCGTTAGGAACAGGAAAATTATTGATGGGAAAAAATATATCCCTAAATGAATTAATAAGTATGGTAGCATCAAAAAAAGGCACAACTGAAGCTGGCTTAGTGGTATTAGAAAAGTATAAAACTAAAGAAATTATTAAAAAAACGATTGACACCGCCATTAAAAGGAGCAAAGAGCTTGGAAAATAAGATCCATTAAATTTCTATATTCTATTTATTTTTCAAAAGTTTTAAGTATTTTACTATTATTCTACGACTTATGCAAAACAAAATAATAAAACAAGCAGAATTGGCAAAAGAAGCTTCGATTAAGCTAGCCACATTACCAACAAACGCCAAGAATAAAGTACTTCTAGCAATTGCTGATGCTCTAAAGAGGAATCAAAAGCAAATACTTGTTGCCAATAAGAGAGACGTAGAAGAGGCTAAGAAGTCCAATTTAAATGAAGTTCTAATTAAAAGATTGATGTTAGATGTAAATAAAATAGACGAGATGATAGGAGAGGTTAGGAATGTCGCTAAATTAGAAGATCCTGTTAGTAAAATTCTATCTCAATTAGAACTTGACAATGGCTTAATGCTTTATCAAGTTTCATGCCCTATTGGTGTAGTTGGAGCAATTTTTGAGTCAAGACCAGATGCTGTTGTTCAAATAAGTGCTCTTTGCTTGAAATCAGGAAATGCTGTAATTTTGAAAGGAGGCTCTGAAGCAAAAAATTCAAACAAGATGCTTATTAAAATAATATCAAAAACAGCCGAAAGAAACAAAATACCAAAGGGAGCAATACAATTGCTTGAAACAAGAGAAGAGGTCTCCCATATGCTAAAGTTAGACAACTACATTAACCTAGTCATACCAAGAGGAAGCAATAAATTTGTCAAATATGTGCAGGAGCACACTAAAATTCCTGTATTGGGTCACTCAGAAGGGATATGCCATGTATTTGTTGACAAAGATGCTGACATAAAAAAAGCAATTGATATTTGCTTTGATGCAAAATGTCAATATCCTGCAGTATGCAACGCTATGGAAACTCTGCTAGTACATAAAGATGTTGCTAAAAAATTTCTGCCTTTGCTTATAGACAAATTCAAGAAAGCAAAAGTTGAGATTAGGGGAGATGATAAAACAGGAAGAATTGTAAAAGATATTAAAAAAGCAAGTGAAAAAGATTGGACAAGTGAATATAACGATTTAATATTGTCTGTAAAAGTTGTAAATAATTTAAATGA
>CAZRRL010000078.1:0-5784 GCA_964602555.1 uncultured Methanosarcinales archaeon
TAGAACAACTTAAACCCTTTGCTTTCTTTTGTGCCTATGATGCCACCTTCAACAATCTTAAATACCAACTCTTTTTCAGGTTCTAATGAGCGATGCTTCTTCAGTATAAGCCTCCTATTACCATTAGGTGTTATTTGTAGCTCTATGAGGCACTTACTGCCATACTTTAATATGTCGCCTCCAACAATATTTACTTTTTCTTTATCATCGAAGTCTGTATATACTTGATTAGTTATCAAAATAGGAATATGCCTTTTTCTTGCTATTTCTGTTAGATAAGATATTTGTTTGCTAAGCTCTCTGTTAACTTCATAAACATCTTCTTCTTTGCCAAGCTCTAATCTATAAAGCATAGCTATTGTGTCAACAACTATCAATCCTACCTTTTCGTTTATAATCTCTTTAAGCTTTTCAAATGACTTTTTTTGCTCAGCAAAGCTTGTCGGCCTTAAAAAAATAATGTTGTCTAGAATTTTTCTGTAATCTTGGCTTATATGCGATGCTATCTGTTTTAATCTTTCAAGGGAAAAACTGCCCTCTGTGTCAACATAAATAACTTTTTTTCCATTTCTTGCGATATTAATAGAGCAAAGCATACAAAGCACAGTTTTGCCAGAGCCAGCAGGTCCGTAAATAGTAGTTATAACATCATTTTCATAGCCACCATTAAGCATGACATCAAGTATTTTGCTGCCTGTTGGTGTTTTATCTACAATTAACTCTTCCATAGCATAATAGTACTATTACAAAGATTATTAAATTTGCTATTTTAAGTAAAGAATTTTAATGTGTATTAGTTACCATTGTCATCATGGAGTCAACAAATACAACAGCTAAGAAACAAAAATCAAAATCAGCAGCTATAGCATCATTTGTGTTAGGGCTAACTTTTTGGATACCATTACTTAATCTAATCTTTGGAATGTTGGCTATATATATCGGAATAAAATCTTTAATTAAAATAAGGAGAGAGCCAGAAAAATATGGTGGAAAAGCATTTGCAATAGCTGGAATCGTCCTAGGTGCACTTGTGTATATAACATATCTTACAGGATTTGGCATGTGTATATCGGGGTATAAAGAAATATGCAAAAGCATAGGCTTATCTTTCTTGGCATGATTTATAGAAATATTTAAAAACATTAATCTTTTTTATATTTTTGTTAATAGTCTATTTAATGAACTGATAACGCCATGAAAGACACTATAATGCTTTTATCAAGCCTATTATTTGGAATTTTATTTTCTTTTTTAGTTTTTATTTTTTCAATATTTATAATTTCAAAATTTTTTCATAAAAATAAAGGTGATTTTGAGCCAAGAGTAAGTATTGTAATACCAACTTACAACGAAGAAAAGAATATTGAGCGATGCTTAAAATCTGTATATAATCTAAATTACCCTAAAGAAAAGCTTGAAATTATAGTAGCTGATGATGGCTCAACTGATAGCACATTAAAGGTACTTAAAAAATATAAAAATATTAAAATAGTCAAACAAAATCATCTTGGTAAAGTAGAAGCGTTAAATTTAGGCATACTAAATAATTCTTATGAGTTTATTTTAACATTAGATGCTGATACAGTTCTTGACAAAGATTGCTTAAAAGAGTTGTTGGCGCCTTTATCAAACGAAAAAATCGGTGCAACTACCGGAAACAACAATGTAAGGAACAAAAAATCTCTAATAGGCACCTTTCAAAATGTCGAATATCATTTTAGTAATTTAATAAGGAACAGCTTTTCAACAGTATTCAACAATGGAATATGGTTTTCTGGTTCTTTAGCTTGTTACAGAAAAGCAGCACTCAAAAAAATCGGCTATTTCAAAAAGGACACGTTAGCAGAGGACCAAGATGTAGCTTTAGAGTTAAAAAAAGCAGGCTACAAAACAATTAATGTATCAAAAGCATTTGGTTACACGATCGTGCCCAATAATGTTAAGGATTTATATAAGCAGCGTTCTAGATGGTGGATCGGAACATTACAATCAATAGTCAAAAACAAAGAGCTTTTTTCAGTAAGAGCATCACCATCAATACTTTTCCTTTTCATCAACCAATTTTGGTGGTCTATATATGCATTTTTGTCATTGCCATTGATAATTTATCAGGTATATTATTGGTTGCCATACAATTCTCAAAGTTTGCTTAGCATATTTAGCTATTTGTTCAAGTGGTTTAGCTTAATGGGCCCTATTTGGGTACTTTACAAAATACCTGATTTTGGGGTCTCTATTTATAGTATTTTTGGTGTTTTATCAGGCATAATGACCACCATATTAAGCGTATCTGCACTTAGAATGTTCAGGGACAGATTTGGCTTAAAAAACATACTTGCAATATTTTTTTACTTTCCATATACAATAGTTTTAAATATAATAATTTTAGTCAGCTTATTGAGGCATAGGTTTTGGGAAAAAAGTTATTATATAAAGAAATAAAATGAGCTTGATTGAACTATTCCAGCAGTACAATAATGAGTATATTCAATGGATAACTCAGTTTTTCTTATGGTATAATACAATAGGACGAAAAATTCTAGATTTCTTGCATATTATCTTTGAGAACATATTCAATGTGTTACTTTTTATAGCCTTTTTTGTCTCTATTCTCTATTTTGTAATGTCTCTCTACACTATCTTCAAGAAGCGCGAACAAAAAAAACAAGATATTGAGCTTGAAGAACTGCCGTTTGTTACAGTTCAAATTCCAACTTTTAATGAGATTGTAGCTATTAGGTGTGCGAAGAGCTGTTTGAACTTTAACTACCCAAAAGACAAATACGAGATAATTATTGGAGATGACAGCAGTAAGCCAGAGATATCAAAAAAATTGCAAGAGTTCGCAAAAGAGCATGATATCGTTAGAATAGTAAAAAGGGAAAGCAATGAAGGCTATAAACCAGGCAACCTAAACAATATGTTAAAATATTCAAAAGGCGAAATTCTTGTTATATTTGACTCTGATTTTGTGCCTGAGCAGGATTTCCTTTCAAGGATAGTGCAGCCTTTCCTGAAAGACGAGAAAGTAGCTGGAGTTCAGGCAAGATGGAAATTCATAAACGCAAACCAAAATATGATAACAGCACTTGGCGCTACAATACTCTCTACATATCACCATATCACTATACCATTTACATACAACAAACGAGGAGTAGTTTTCCTTTGCGGCTCAGCAGAAGCTGTAAGAAAAGATGTTTTAGTAAAGCTAGGAGGTTGGGAAAACGGCAACCTTACAGAGGATATAGAATTTTCCTTAAGGCTTTTGGAGAAAGGGTACAAGATAAAATATATGCAAGATCTGGAATGTGATGGAGAAGTGCCCTTTACACTCAAAGACCTTTACAAGCAGCAAATGAGGTGGGCTTATGGTGTAATCTATTCATGGAAGAAGCATTTCAAAGGCATATTAAAAAGCAATCATATTAATTGGGCTGATAAACTTTATATGCAAGGCATATATTTAAGCGGATACTTGCTTTCAGTGCTATTAGCAGGACTTTTCATAACAGGAACATTGAGCTTTATTACGCATGCACCAGCTCCAATAGAGTGGGGAAGATTTTTTTATGAATTAATTAGGAATATTGCATTAACAAGTGGATTAATTGTTTCAAGCATTGTAGCACTTGCAAAGGCAAATAAAGCGAAACTTACTTTGTCTATGATTGCATCATCATTCAGCTATGGACTAGTGGTCACTTATTACGTCAATGTTGGCATTTTCAAAGCTTTGACTAAAACTCCAATGGAATGGTATATGCTAAATAAACTAGGAAATAAAATAGATTGATTTTCTTTATTTTGATTGAATTTAAATAAAATGCCATTTAAGGATGATTTTGGAATACTCATCATAGTAATTTTATTTCTTTGCGCTAATATAGCTTTTCTTTATTTCTATACAGATGTTTGGTGGGACTCTTCTGTTTACACAGGCATTGGTAAGTATATTTATTCTCTAGGAAAATCAGGTTTATGGGAAGAGTCAAGACCTTTAATATGGCCTTTAATACTGGGCTTAGGATGGTTTATTGGCTTAGACGCAGTTTTTTTTGGAAGAATCATTTCTTTGGTATTTGCAGTACTTATATTATTTATGATATACAAAATAGGCAATAAGCTATTTTCAAAGAAAGCTGGATTATTGGCAGCTTTTTTTACTGCATTTTCATACACTTTTCTTTTTTTTAGCTCTAACATACTTACAGAAATACCTTCTACATTCTTTGTGCTTTTAGCTTTTTATTTTTTTCTTGAAAACAAATTCTTTCTAACGGGCTTATTCTCAGGCTTAGCTGTGATGACACGCTTGTTTCAATTTTTTACTTTAATTGGTTTTGCCTTGGTCTTTTTAGTTTATTTTTTTAGAAAACCAAATTTTTATAAAAAATTGTTTTATGTTGTTATAGGTGCTTTATTAGCCATATTACCTTACGTTTTGCTTAACTATTACTTGTATGAAGATATATTGTTGCCATTTAAAGTTCAAGGTCATCTAACTAAAACAACTGGATGGATGATTTATCAAGAGCATTGGTTTTATTTTATGGGTTTGATAAAAGAAAATTTCTTTTTGATATTTTTATTGACACTTCCTTTGTTCTTTAAAAAAAATTACAAATTCTATGCTTTAACTTTGATGCCTTTAATTTATCTAATTATTTTTTCTGTTATAAGACATAAAGAAATGAGATTTATGCTTGTTATCATGCCATTTCTTTATTTACTCACAGCTTATTGTCTTTTGCAAATCTATAATAAAATTAAGCAAAAGAACATTGCACTAGCTATATTTTCTTTGATGCTTATTGCATGGATTATAATGACTTTTGTAGCTTTTAAAGATATCGTCCATTACAAATATCAAAGAGATGATCAAGGTCTTTTATATTTTCAAAATTACTTAAAAATACACAAAGGAAATGTTTGGATTACTAATCCTTTGTATGCTCTGCATTCAGATGGCAGAATAGATGGTTTGTTATATTTCTATTCATCAGATAATCTAATTAATTTTATTGGTGAAAATAAAGATAAAGTTGAGATTGTCTTGTTTAATAGTTGTGACATTCCATGTCCTCCTTCTGACATTGATCATTTGTGCACAGAGAGTAGAAAAATTTTTGACACTACATTGCATAATCTTAAAAAAACATATGAGAAAGAAATAAACTCTTGCAAATATCAGATTTTTGAAAGAGCTATTTCTTTACATTAATAAAATCGCCTAAGGTAAATCCTTCTGTCTTTTTTGTTTTTAAAGTTTCATGTTTTTCTTCATATTCTTCAATAATCTTAATTCCTAGGGCTTTTTCCAATTTTCTTGCAAGAGCTAATGATGGCTCAAATATACCAGTTTCGATTTTATGCACTAAAGATTCTTTTTCATTAATCTTTCTTGCAAAATCTTTCTGGCTTATACTCATTGATTCACGCTTTTTTTTGATAATATTAGCGTAGTCCTCAACTAATAATTTGATTTTTTCTTCTTTTTCTTCAATAACAACAGGAGTTTTCAATATAATTTTGCTAACTAGTTTTTTTATTGGACCAATAACTTTGCCGAATTTGCTGCAGTCAGAGCAAATATTAAGCTCAACATCTTCAATTAAGGCTCTGCTTAAATTTTCATCTACTTTGCCGCATAAGTCGCAATTAATTTTAATCACCTAGTATTGTTACGATTATTTTTCTATCACTTCTTGGCCCATCTAATTCACAAAAAATCAATGCCTGCCACCTGCCCAGCTGCAATTCGCCGTTTTTTACAGGTATTGTTTC
>CAZRRL010000079.1:0-2770 GCA_964602555.1 uncultured Methanosarcinales archaeon
CTTATTTCTCCAGAAGATTTAACTAAAACAAGGCGAAAACAGCAAAAGGTTTATTTAGTGCCATCGAAGATGGTACAATTTTTGATAAAACTTTTTCGCAAAAAGTTTTTCGTCGTCAAGGGGCGAAACCGTTGGCACGAATGTATTCAAGAAAGAAAGGAAAGCATGGCTCAAAAAAGCCTGCTAAGAAAACAGCACCATCTTGGATTAGGTATAAGGCAAAAGAAGTAGAATTGCTTATAGCAAAGCTTGCTAAAGATGGAAAAAGTCCTTCAAAAATTGGTGTTATATTAAGAGACACTTATGGAATTCCAAATGTTTTGGCTTTGTGTGGCAAATCAATTAGTTCTATTCTTAAAGAAAAAAAGTTGCTTACAGAAGTGCCTGAAGACCTTACTGCTTTGTTTAGGAGATATGCAGATGTTAAGAAGCATATTGAAACTAACAAACATGATGAAACAGCAGCACATGGCTTAATACTCACAGAATCAAAAATAAACAGACTGATAAAATATTATAAAAGAAGCGGCAGAATTCCAGAAGCGTGGAAGTTTGATGCTGAAAGAGCAAGCTTTTTTGCTGCATAAATTAGTTTACTATTTCCTTTATCTTACTTACAACATCATTTATTAAATAATCAGGAGTAGAGGCACCTGCTGTTACGCCAATTCTATCTTTTCCAATAAACCATTCTCTTTGCAACTGCTCTTCTGACTGTATAAAATAGCTTTCAACTCCAAGCTCTTTGCATTTTGCATACAGTTCTTTTGAATTGCTTGAGTTTTTGCCGCCAATCACAATTACAATGTCAGACTCTTTTGCAAGTTCTTCTGTGCTACTTTGCCTTTGCTTTGTTGGATTGCAAATAGTATCAACATAACCATATTTTTTAGTCATATCTTTCATGCTTAAAGAAATTTCTTCCAATTTACCATCAATCAATTTAGAATTTATATTATCAATAAGCTTTTTATAGCCATAAACTGACATTGTAGTTTGTGAGATAATAGCTACTTTTTCAAAATTGTTTCTCTGAATGTGAGCAATAACCTTTTCATAATCTTCAGGTTCTTCAACAATAAATGTACCTTTTCCTTTTAGATAGTAACTAGTTCCTATTGCTTCTGGATGGTTAGCTTTACCAAAAATAATAACCTCATATCCATTGTTTTTTAACTTTATTGCAACATTATGGACTAAAGTTACTAGTGGACATGTTGCATCATTGAGGTTTTTTCCCTTAATTATTGATTTTTCTTCAAGAATCTGATAGGTAGTGCCGGGTTCGCCATGCGCTCTTAAAACAGTAACTGCATTTTGAGGAATTTCTTCGATATTTTCAACAAAAATAACACCTTTATTTTCCAAGTCTTTGATAACTTTTTCATTATGGACAAGTTGTCCATAGACATATGCCTTTTTGTTGTTAAGTGCAACTTCTTCTGCAATTTCTATAGCCTTCTTTACTCCAAAGCAAAAACCAGCATGCTTAGCAATTTTTATTTCAACCATTTTTCAATACATTTTTAGTAACGTTATTTTTTATGTGAATTTGATTTTGTTTTTCAAGTGTTTTTGGATTTCCTAACGCATTAATTATTTTTAATTATTGCAAACCACAAAAGTCTTTAGGTAAATTTGTTGTGGTTTGCAAGATAGCCAACCAACGCTATACACTAAAGATTTTGTTGGTTGGCTATAAATAAAAATACAAATGGATTTAAAAGAATAAGAATGTAAAATCATTTAAATAGTTTTTTATAGCGCCATCGAAGATGGCACATTTTTGATGAAACTTTTTCGTAAAAAGTTTCCCGCCGTCAACTGGCGGAACGGTTGTCTTATATAGTTTTTGTCAAAAACACAAATGGGTAATCATATTGTAATTTGAAAAATGTTTCTCTCGCTTCATAGATGCTGTTGAAAACTCCATATACAGTTGGACCTGAACCAGAAACGCATGCATTTAAAGCATCATTTCTTAAAAGATTATTTTTTATTTCATTTATTATTTTGTATTTCTTTGCAACAATTGGCTCAAAATCGTTGTGCAAATTATTTGCAATTTCTTTAATGTCTTTTTTTTCTATTGCCTTAATTAAATCTTTTATATTAGCTTTTGTCTTCAATTTAGGCTTTTGCTTGTCAAAAGTAGAGTAAGCCCATTTTGTTGATACTCTAAAACCAGGGTTTATTAGCACTATGTTTATGCTGAATGATTTCTTTATCCTTTTGATTCTGTCACCTATGCCTTCAACTAAAGCTGCATTTTCTTCTGTAAAGAAAGAGACATCTGAACCAATTTGCGAAGCTAATTCAATTAATTGCTTTTCTTTAAGCTTTAGACCCCATAACTTGTTTAAGTTAAGCAAGGTAGTTGCTGCATCGCTAGATCCACCTCCTAAGCCAGCTTCAATAGGGATGTTTTTCTCTATGAAAATCTTGACTCCTTGCCTTATTTTGAATTTCTTTTTTAATAATAAAGCTGCTTGATAAGCAAGGTTTTTTTCATTTTCTAGCTCTTCATTAGTGCATTCTACAATTATTTTATCTTCACTTATTGGCTCTATCGTTATGCCGTCACTTAGCTCAATCTTTTGCATAACTGCTTGTATGTTATGATAGCCAGAGCTTAGTTTCTTGCCTATCCTAAGGAAAAAATTGATTTTTGCATATGAGTTTATAGCCATGCCTAAGCTATAATTTTAATTGTTTATTAAGTTTACGTATTTTATTTTTACTACCAAATAGAAACGAAAGATTTATAAAT
>CAZRRL010000079.1:2870-5742 GCA_964602555.1 uncultured Methanosarcinales archaeon
TAACAACAACAAAACACTGCATTCCTTTTCCTTGTCCAAATAGTGTTAAATTATCACCGGAAGTATAAGTAATTCCAATATTTTCTTTATTTAATTTTAACATCTTTGAAAGTGAATACCTTATTTTATTTGTATATTGTTCGAGTTTTGGTTTACTTGCTTCTATTGAAATGCTCAAATTATTTATTCTTAGATTTTTTCCTTTCAGTTTATTTAAAATAACTTTCAAATATTCTCTGCTGTTAGTTATACCTTTCTTAAACATTTCATCAGCGTAATAACCAATTGATCTGTTGCCAATTGCAGAGCTTATTGCATTGAACAAAGCATGCAAAATAACATCGCCGTCAGAATTGGCCTCTAATCCAATTTCATTTAGCTTGTAACCTCCTAATACAAGCTTTTTATTCTTATCTGAAGAAAATTTGTGGCTATCTTGACCAAATCCGACTCTAAAATTTTGATTAATGCTGATATTGTTTCTTTTCATTAAAATCCCTTCTGCAATCTTTAAGTCTTCTTGTGTTGTTATTTTTATATTTTCGTATGAGCAAGGGACAATTTTTACTTTTTTTCCTAATGCCTCAACTAAAGAAACGTCATCAGTAACTTTCAGATTTTTTTCCTTTGCATTCTTGAAAGCTTTAATAAACAAACCATATTTGATAGCTTGAGGAGTTTGAACTTGGTAAATGTTAGGTCTATCAATTGTTTTCACAACAAAATTTCTGCTTATTTTTTTAATCGTATCTTTTAATGGAAAGCCGACAAAAGCTGCTCCATACTTTTTTGCTGCATTTACGCACTCAACTATTTCATTTTGCTTGACTAGAGGATTACTTCCATTATGGACAACAATGACATCTTCTTTTTTTGCATTTTTTATTGATACTAAACCTTCATAAACAGAGTCTTGTCTTTCTGTACCACCTACAACAATATTCTTTATTTTGTAAAAATTATATTCATTTTTTATTTCATTTATTTTTTTAATATCATTTTTTTGTGTTACAAAAATAATTTCATCGATTAAACTGCAATCTTGAAAATTTTTTAATGTATGATAAATCATTGGTTTATATAATAATGGAAGAAATGCTTTATTCATGCTTTTATTCATTCTTTTACTTTTTCCAGCGGCGACTATTATGGCAAAATTCATTTTTAGATATTTTCACTTAGTTTTTGGGCTGTAAAAATATTGTACTTAAATAAACCTTTTTTTGCAAGCTTATAACCTTCAATGGCGAATGTTACATTTATAAAATGCTTGTGTAAGCCCAAAAAATTAACAAAAACATAAGGTATTTTAGCCAGCTTATTCAATTTTCGAATTGAAGGAAGTATATTTTTGGATATATCTTTTTGGATTATATGCTTAAATCCCTGCTCTTTAAATAAATTTACAAATGAGTCATGCCTCATACTTTTTATTGAACCCATTGCTGTACATTCTATTATCATATTCCACATTTTTTTCTCATAATCCGTAAACTCATTATCATTTGAGATTGTATAATCAAATATAACCAATCTTCCGCCAGGCTTTAAAATTCTGAAGAATTCCTTTAGGGTAGCTTTAGGATCTAGCGAATGGACAAAAGATTCTATTGCATATACTGCATCAAATTTATTATCTTCAAAATTTGTATTAGAGTAATCCATTAAGTGATATTCCACATTCGAGCTTACTCCCAATTTTTCAGCCAATCTTTTAGCTTTATCTATTTCAAAAGGGACTATTGTGATTCCAATTATCTTGTAGCCATATTTTTTGGCTAGATATGTGCTTACAATGCCTTGGCCGCATCCTGCATCTAATATTATCTGATTTCTTGTTATTCTTAGGCTTTTTGCAAGCAACTCATGCATTAGTTCCTGAGCCTTTTTTTCTCTAATGTTGTTTATTTCATCCGGATAATAGCCAAAATGCTTCGAGCCACCAAGAACTATATCGTACCCAAGTCTTGATTCTTCAAAATAAGAAATAACTTTTTTGTGATGTTCATTTGCACTTGTCATATCAGCTAAAAATCATGAATTATTAATTTTCTGTTGCCTAATTCTTTACAATCAGTTCTTCTTCAATAATATTTTTTATTTCTTCTTTTACTTTCTTATCAACATCAAGAATATCTTTCAAACTCGGATTCTTAATTAAATTATGCTCATCCATCATTTTTCTTATCAATCTTGGAATGTCTAAAAATCTAATTTTATTTTCTAAGAAGGCGTAAACTGCAATTTCATTTGCTGCATTCATCACAGCAGGCAAAGTTCCATTTGTAATGCCTGCTTCATAAGCATACTTCAAGCACGGAAACACTTCAAAATCAGGATTAGTAAATTCAAGGTTCTTTATTTTTATTAAATCTAATGATAGAGATTGCAAATTTGGAAGTCTTTTTGGGTATGTCAAAGCGTATTGTATTGGGATTTTCATATCTGGTAAGGCAAGTTGAGCCATAATAGACTTATCAACAAATTCAACAAGAGAATGTACAATGCTTTGGGGGTGTATTACAACTTTTATTTTATCGTAGCTAACTCCATAAAGCCAATGAGCTTCAATTACTTCAAAACCTTTGTTCATCAAGGTGGCACTATCAATAGTTATTTTTGCACCCATATTCCAAGTTGGATGATTTAAAGCATTTTGCACAGTTACATTTTCTAATTGCTGCTTTGTATAGTTCTTGAATGGGCCACCTGAGCATGTAATAGTTATTTTCTCAACTTCCTTAATGTCTTCTCCATTTAAGCATTGAAAAATAGCACTATGCTCGGAATCAATTGGCATTAAAGCAACATTATTTTTTTTGACTTCTTCCATCATCACAGAGCCTGCTGCCACAAGTGTTTCTTTGTTTGC
>CAZRRL010000080.1:0-5684 GCA_964602555.1 uncultured Methanosarcinales archaeon
AAAGTATTTATAGATATATTTTGGCTTTTGTATTTTGGGGTGTTATTTATTTAAAATGCAGGAAGACAAGGATTACTATAAAATACTTGAAGTTGATGGACATGCAACTGAAGATGAGATAAAGTCAGTTTACAAGAAATTAGCAAAGAAGTATCATCCAGATATTAATAAAAGCAAGGATGCAGCTGACAGATTTAAAGAAGTCTTTAACGGAAAATTGGGTCGCTGACGCTAATTTGCCAAGCAGATTTTCCACTTCAAATTTCCATAAGTCATGCAACTATTCTGATGCATCTATCTCAATTTTTATTTCTCAACTTTTATCTTCGCCATTATCTGCTCATGCATCCTTCTAATAAACTCAACTTTATCCTCAATCTTCATGACATCTGTAAATCCTTGCAAAATTAAGTTAAATGCAAATGGTGATGGTAGTTTGGTGTTAATCTCCTTAACTAATATTTTCTTTTCTTCAATCCCTTGTATCACCCTTGATGCATTTTCAATGTCCATTAAATCCTCTAAAACCTCTCTTCTAGCTTCTTTCAAAATGCAGAAATTTGGATCTAGTCTTTTGACTGCATTAAGCAAAATCATTGAGCTTACTTGCTGTCTGCCGACCCTTTTCTCATGCCCCATATAATTTCTTAATATCATCATTGCACGAGTAGCGCAATGCCTAAATCTCCTTCTCAGCACCTCTGTATGATCAATAGCTGTTTCTAATATTTTTCTTAATTCCTTAGATTTTATTAAGTTAAAAGCTTGCATTATATTTACGCTTTTATCAGAGCCAATGTAAAATCCATTGTCGTTAATGCCTATTTCCACATCTCTGTGCTGAGTTCTGGCAATTGCAAATGCAACTGCTCTTGAAAGACAGTCATTAACTCTTCGTCCATAAAGGGTATGGAATATTGCATACTTTCTTTTATTCTTGTCATCGCTGTAATGTTCAACTATAATTCTTGAATGGGAAGGTATTTCTGCATAGCTAAATTGCTCAAAAAAATATTCGTAAATCGATTCTGCGGCATTTTTATCAACATATAAGTAGTCATTTATAAAGTCTAAAATCTCTTTTTTTGATTTATTAGCGCAAAACAGCTCATTCATTAATCTTCTAAATCGACCAATATCTAATGCAAGATCAAAGCTAAGTGGCAGCATTTCGGAAAACCATGATGGAATTGTTGGCAGCCTGTAAACAGATGCATTGACATAAGCAACCATTCCTTTTGCATATAAAAATTCATATTTGTCGCCGCCAAGAACAAAGACATCACCTCTTTTTAATCTTTCAAGAAATGCCTCATCAATATGGCCAATTTGTTGCTCGCCAACCTTTACAGTTATGTAAGATTCTTCCGGAATTGTGCCAATATTTGTCATGTAAATAACTCTTGACATCTTTCCTTTTCTTCCAATTTCTTGCGTTTCTTCATCATACCAAATTTTAGCATAGATATGCCTGTCTTCTAATGATATGTATCTGCCGGCGAGATATTCGACAACTTGTATAAAATCTTTCCATTCCAGCTCATGGTAGCAATAGCTCTGTTTTATCAATCCAAACAATTCCTTTATTTTCCATTTTTGCTCAAGAGAAATGCCGTGCAATTGCTGCGCTAAAACATCAAGGCAATTTTTTGGGATATGTATCTTATCTATTTTTTTCTCAATTGCGGATTTAAGCAAAACAGCACACTCAACCAAGTCATCTCTATCAAGAACAATAATTCTTGCTTTGACAGTATCATGCAATTTATGCCCAGAACGCCCAGCTCTTTGCAAAAACCTAGCAACTGATTTAGGTGAGCCTAGGCAGATAACTAAATCAATGTAACCGATATCTATGCCTAACTCTAAAGATGTGCTGGAAACAATAACTTTTAGCTCACCTTTTCTAAGCCTATTTTCAATTCTGTGTCGCAATGCTTTTGATAAAGACCCATGATGTGCTCCAATGTTTTCAGCATATTTTTTAGGAAACTTTTCTTTGAGATGGTGCACAACCCTTTCTGTAGCAGACCTTGTGTTTGTAAAAATAAGAGTTGTCCTGTGGCTTTGGATTAAATCATCTATTAAAGTGTACATTGAATTGTGCATCATTGCATGTTCCATATCAACTAAGTCTGGAACAGGTGACAAGACTTTCAAGTCCATATTCTTGATGAACTGCACATCAACAATCTTGCAATTCCTCACTTTGCCATTTTCATAGCCAACAAGAAATTTTGCAATATCATCTAAAGGCGCAATAGTCGCACTTAATCCAACTCTTGTCAATGCTGGAGAGATCCTGTTTAATCTTTCCATTGATAATGATAAATGAACGCCTCTTTTATTTTCTGCCAATGCATGAACTTCGTCAACAATAAACCATTCAACATTTTTCAACAGTTCTCTAAATTTTATTGATGTTAATAGAATTGCCAAGCTTTCTGGTGTCGTAATCAAGATATGCGGTGGATTTTTTAGCATTTTAGCTCTTTCAGAAGTTGAAGTGTCGCCTGTTCTAACAGCAACTCTTATGTTCAATTTTTTGCCAGCAATTTTCTCCATCTCTTTTAAAGGCTCAACTAAATTAACCTTGATGTCTTCTGATAATGCTCTTAAAGGGCTTACATAAACACAATAAACTTTGTTTTCAAGGATTCCTTTTTCACTATTGTCAATTAACTCGTTCAAAATCGATAAGAAGGCTGTCAATGTTTTTGTTGCGCCAGTTGGAGCACTCACTAAAATATTATTTCTTGAATGAATCTCCATAACTCCAAATAATTGTGGAAGTGAAAACTCTTTAAATCTAGTAAAGAACCATTTATCTACGATAGGGTTTAATATATGCCTTATTTGTTCCGATTTGTACGGCTTTTCTAAATATTCTACCATTTTAATTAATATTTTTCTATATGGAAAATAAATGTTTATACATTAAATGTTACCTAATGATAATGTGCAGAAATTTATAAAGATTTGGTTTAGCCTTTTCAGAAAGATAATATTTTTAAATATAACACTATTCTTTAGTTAAGTGCTAAATCAGTTTAGCCGTTCTAACACCGCAAGGTGTGAAGAAAGAATATTGCATACCAATTAAGGTTAAAATTCAATCCGTAATTTGCTTCGCAAATTACAATAGCTACTCACGCCTACATTGGCGTGAAATATATTTGTAATAAATCGGCGAGGCAAAATTTAATGACAGAAAAAATTTTGCCGAGCACTAGGGTATGCGACGAAGTCGCAGGTCGAATTAAATAAGATTAAAATAAAATTAAAATTCAAAATGACAACAATGTATGATGTTGATGCACAAGAATTAATTGCAAAAACAGCTGAAGAGCTAAAAAGAGTGCCAGAAATAAAAGCACCTGAATGGGCACCTTTTGTAAAGTTAGGCATGCACAAAGAGAGACCTCCTGCTAACAGTGATTGGTGGTTTGTAAGAACAGCCTCTATATTAAGAACAGTTTACAGATTAGGACCAGTAGGAGTTTCAAAACTAAGAACAAAATACGGCGGTAAAAAAAATAGAGGCACAAAAAAAGAGCATCACTACAAGGGTTCTGGAAGCATATTGCGAAAGTCATTACAACAGCTTGAGAAAGCGGGCTTTGTAAAATTCTCAGAGAAAGGTGTACACAAAGGCAGAATTATAACACCAAAAGGAAAGGCATTTTTAGATAAAATAGCTACACAAATAGCAGTAACAATACCAAAACAAGAAGTGAAGTCATCCGAAAAAGTTGAAGCAGAAAAAGAAGTTGTTGAAGTGAAGCAACAACAGAAGACAGTTAAAAAGGTTGAGGAGAAAACAGAAATTAAAAAAGAAACAACAGAAGTAAAGCAAGAAAAAATAGCTAAAAAAGCTGACGATAAAAAACAATAAAATTTTCAAGTCTGTTGAATAATTAAAAAATAATATCATAATAAATAATGCTTGCATTAAATCAAACAATAACAAAAATAATATTAAAAAATAAAATCAAATGCCTACTTTTGACGAAGTCAGAAAAAAGAAACTTGAGGATTTGATGCGATTACAGCAAGAAAAACAGCAACAACAAGCGCAGGAGCAAGCTCAAATACAGCAGCAAATTGAGTACATGGAAGATGTTGTAAGACAATATCTTATAAAAGAAGCATTGGTAAGATATGGAAATTTAAAGACAGCCCATCAAGAAAAGGCTTTGCAGTTGCTTATTGTTTTATTTCAAGCAATACAAAAAGGGCAAATTAAAAGCAAGATTGATGATTCAACATTAAAAAAAATTTTGGAACAATTAACTCCAAAGAAAAAAGAAATAAAAATTAAAAGAGTATAAAACAACTGTTCCGTTAGTTGAGTGCGGGAAACTTTTTTCGAAAAAAAGTTTCATCAAATGTCGAAAATCATAGATTTTCGAGCACGACCGAAAATCGCAATGCGATTTATCGGCGAATTGTACCATCTTCGATGGCACAGAATAAATTCCAAGGCAAACGATGTGTTCAAACAGAGAGCCGAGGCGTAACATTTGTGCCGAAGGCACGGATTAAAAAATTAAAACAAAATTAACCAAACATTACTAAAATGGCGCGTTACAAGCATCCAAGCAGGAAAAAAAGATTAGCAAAGCTTAGAAAGCAAACTAGATGGGCACCATTTTGGACAGTGCCAAAAATGTATGGCAAAACACGAAGAATACATCCTGGAAGGCATACAAAATTGAAGAGAAGTTGGAGAAGAACAAAGACAAAGGCGTAAAATGGCAAAGAAAGAAGAAACATCAAAACCAGTATTGGAAAGAATTTATACAATTCCGCTTAGAAAAGAAACTCTAAAAGTGCCTTCGTTCAAAAAGGCAAACAAGGCAGCCAAAACAGTAAAAGAATTCATTTCAAAACACATGAAATCAAGCAATGTTGTAATTGGTAAGTATTTAAACTTAAAAATATGGAATCATGGAGCAAAAAATCCACCGCATCATGTAAAAGTTAATGTTGTAAAAGATGATAAAGGCAAAGTTATCGTAGAATTATTTGGAGCGCCAAAAGAAGTGCCAAAAGTAGAAGAGAAGAAAAAAGTAGTCAAGAAAGAAGAAGTAAAAATTGAAGAAAAGCCGGAAGAAAAACTAGAAAAAGAAATTGAAGAAGTAAAAGAAGAAAAAGCAGAGGAAGCAAAAGCAATTGAGAAAGAAGAGATAAAAGAGCTTAAGAAAGAGCATCCAAAGATACATCCACCAAAAATGCCTGCAAAACCAAAATTACAAGAAGCAAGGCCAACCGCACCGAGAAGTGTTTAATTACTTTTCAATAAGTTTTTAAAAAATAACACGTTCTATTCTTTATGGAAAACGTATTACCATTTGAAAAAATAGAAAGAAAAATTTTAGTCAGAAAAGAAGCAGAAACTAATGAGAAATATGGTTGTAGACCTGAGGATAGGCGAACTGAAGAGATAATAGGTTATGGCATTGTAAACATAAACAAACCTAAAGGCCCTACAAGCCATCAAGTATCTGATTTTGTGCAAAAGATTCTTCACATAAATAAAAGCGGGCACTCTGGCACTTTAGACCCTGCTGTTACAGGCGTTCTTCCGATTGCATTAGGCAGATCTACAAGAATTGTGCAAACATTACTAACAGCAGGCAAGGAATATGTTGCAATAATGCATCTGCACAAAAACAGTGATG
>CAZRRL010000081.1:0-1385 GCA_964602555.1 uncultured Methanosarcinales archaeon
TAACTGATAATTCTACATTTTTTGGAATTTGCTTTTGAACTTCAAACTTAACTTCATCTGGAGCATATTTTTTAAGCCATATCTTCGCTTTATGCAATCGTTCAAAAATCCTATCATGTTCTTCTTTGTCATAATGTCCTGTTTTTTCCATGCTTTTAATAGCATCTTCTTCATTCGGAAATATCTGCGCAATTACAGCAGCATGTGAAAAACTCATTTCAATTGGCTTTTTAATTTCTTTGCCATGGCTTACCTCAAACAATCTTTTGTAATGAGATGCTTCTTTTTTGTTTTCAAGCTTTATGTCATCAAAATAAACTTTAGAAATTTTATCGTACTCGTCGTATAAATTTGGCAAGTCCCTCCAAGAAAAGTTTCTTGTTGTCATCAGTCTTTTGTTGTAAAAAAGCTTTAGCAACTCCGCTGGAGCTACTCCAAGCCAATCTTTTGGATAAATCACATTGCCTATAGAAGCTGACATCTTTGCATTGTCTATCATTATGTGCTCATAAAAAATAGGCACAGGCATTGGAAAATCAAGTATTTTTTCTACTATCTCGCCATTTATCCACCACGCGCTATTAGGCACTTGATATTCTTTTCCCGCACCTTCGCTTATAACTTGCCAGTAAGCCCATTGAGCAGCCCATTCTGATTTCCACAATAATTTGCCATTGCCTTTTAATGGATCATTCTCTCCCTTAAATCCGCAGCCTTTTGCAGTAGTTGTCTCAAATTCGTAATCTCTGCAGATATAAGTAACTATTCCATTCTCAAAATTAGTAACATGCGTTGTAACAATTTTACCACATCCCTCGCAAATTGGCGTCCATGGCGACCAATTCTTTTTTAATGGATTTGTCCTATATTTGTTTTGTATTTCTCTAACCTCATCAATTTTATCCAAAATTTTATTTATAAATGGATTAAAATTGCCTTTTTTGTACTCTTCTCTCATTGAAAATTTTTCCATTTTTGTTGCAACGAAATCGTCAACAACTTTAAAGTATTCTTCCGTATGATGATCTGCATAAGAGCTATGGCATCCTTCTGAATCTGGCACATCTGTTACAGGCATGCCAATATATTTCTCAAATTCGCTAGGAACATTTTTTGGCACTTTTCTTAAAGGATCCATATTTTCTGCAACCCAAATAAATTTTGTTTTGAATCCAGCATCTTTTAATGCAATAACTACAGATTCGCTTCTAATAGTATCACTTAACCTTCCAATATGCAATACTCCAGAAAGAGACGCTGATGTTTTTACAGTATATTCAATAAATTTTGGGGTCTTATCATCGGTATAATAAAATTTTTCTCTTGATATTATTTGCTTTGCAAATTGGTCTGCCCAGAAAATGTCATCAAAATTTTTCTCATTA
>CAZRRL010000081.1:1485-5592 GCA_964602555.1 uncultured Methanosarcinales archaeon
ACTTATCCTCAAAATCGCTCATTGTATCAGTGTAATTATCTAAGTCACCTGGTATTAAGTCCCCTTCATCATCATCACCATTAGATAATGCCTTTAATGAATGATAAAGATAATTTGCCATATACCAATAGTTTTATATATTTATTATATAAACATAATGTTATTATAATAACAAATTGAAATGGTAACGATAAGTCACATTGTTAAGAAAATAGTAAGTGAGCAGCCTTTTGTAGAAGAAGCATTAAGCGAAGGAATAATAAGCATTGCTAACCTTTCAGAGCAAATGTTGCCGAAAATTGAGCAAGAGCTTGGCAAAAAAGTAAAGCTTGCAGCTGTTGTTATGGCTTTAAGGCGCTTTGCTGATGAAATTTTAGAGCATAGGCAAAAAATAAAAAGATTTGATTACAAAGGAGAAATATTAATTAAAACTAATATTTGTGATTTTACAATTGTTAAATCTCCAAGCCTTTTAACGAAGCTGAAGACAATTCATAACTTAGTTAATTTTGAAAAAGGTGACACTTTAAATGTAATTTTAGGCAATAATGAAGTAAGCATAATAATCAATGAAAGATATTCACAAAAGCTGATTAATTTTCTTTCAGGAGAAAAAATATTAAACAAAGAATATGGGCTTGTTGCTTTAACCATAATCTTTACAGCTGATGATTTTGTCCATACGCCTGGGGTGATATTCAATATTGTTAGAAAACTAGCTTGGGAAAATATCAACATATACGAAATAGTGTCTACTATGACAGAATTAACATTTATATTAAACAAAAAGGATTCAATGAAAGCTTATAGTATACTGCAAGAACTTATGGGTGTGTAAGTTATTTTGTATGATACTTCATATAAATTTCTGAAAAAACAAAAACATTAAATATAATCTAAATTTCTTAGTAGGTAGGTGGTTTTGTTGGAAGAGTTTACTCAAGAAGAAAAAGAAGTTCTAAAACCATTTTTTACTGACATAGATAAGCCAATATTCGCATTGGTAAACCTGCCTGAGGTAGTAAAAGGTGCTTTATTCTCAAGATACAGCAGATCAACAAAAAGTCTTAGAAGAGTTTTGCTAGATGAGTTTATAATGAAGCCTGAGATGGGTTTTAAAGAAATAGTTGGCTTTCAAACTTCTAAAGGTGAAGAGCAAATTGTTGCAGTAAAAAAGGCTGAGGAATTCTATGATAGAGTGCTAGTTGGTTACGGTGATGATAGTGTAGCTGAGCTTGGTGGCGCTAACTTGGCATGCGAGCAAATAAGCCAAATAGCAGCAAAATTCATTGAGGCTGCAAGAATTGGCTTAAGCCCATTGGAAAAATCCACAAGATATGTTTGGTTCAATCAAAAAATAAATGGCCAATATCAATATGTGAGAGAGCCTGTTTTAATGAATTCTAGATTTGCAGATTTATATATTGAAACATGTGATTTTTTATTTGACACTTACTCAAGCTTAATAGAGCCAATGACTAAATTTGTTATGGAAAAGTTCTCTAAGGAAGAAGGTATCACAGACAGAGCGTATAACTCTGCTGTTAGGGCAAAAGCATGCGATATCTTGAGGGTTTTTTTACCTGCATCCACAATGACAAATGTTGGTTTGTACGGCAACGGCAGAGCATTTGAATATTTGCTAGTCAAAATGTACGCTAATCCATTAGCTGAGATAACGCAGCTTGCATCATGGATTCATGAAGAGCTAAACAAAGTAATACCATCTTTTGTAAAAAGAGCAAATGATAACTATGGCAAAAGTGCCCAGCAATATATCGCTGAAACTTATAAAGCAACGAGCAAATTTATTTTAAATAATATTAAGCAGTTACCAGAGCATGCAGAAGAAGTCACCTTAGTGGATTATGATGATGACGCTGAAGAAAAAGTGTTGCAAGCTATGATTTATCCTTATTCTAAGATGCAACTAACTCAAATAAAAGAAATTGTAAAAAATATGGATGAGTTTGAAAGAAAAGAATTAATCAAAGAGTATATGTCAAGAAGACTAAATAGAAGGCATAAACCAGGCAGAGCATTAGAAAATGCATACTACACATTTGACATACTAAGTAACTATGGTATATACAGAGACTTGCAAAGACACAGGCTATTGACTCAAGAGCCTCAAGATTTA
This sequence comes from uncultured Methanosarcinales archaeon, assembly GCA_964602555.1. Taxonomy (GTDB): domain Archaea; phylum Nanobdellota; class Nanobdellia; order Woesearchaeales; family GW2011-AR4. The sequence goes on from CAZRRL010000081.1 coordinate 3,626, forward strand.
ACAGTAATTCATGGCTATGACACTCCAAAGGAGTTAGTAGAAACAGGCTACGACAAGGAATACCACGAGTGCATGGCAAAGATAAAAGAGGCTTTCAAAATAATCTCAAAAGAGTATACAAAAGAAGCACAATACGTAGTTGCATTTGGCTACAAAATAAGATGGTACATTAAAATGAATTTAAGGGAAGTGTGCCATCTTACAGAGTTAAGAAGCATGCAGCAAGGACATCCTGATTATAGAAGAGTTGCCCAGCAGATGTACCTCAAAGTCAATGAGGTGCATCCTTCATTAGCAGAATACATAAAGTTTGTTGATATGAAAGAATACGAAATGGAAAGAATAGAGGCTGAGAAAAAAATTGACAAAAAGATTGAAGAGTTAAATAAAAAATATATAGCATAAATAAAAATTATCACAAAAAATTATTGGTATAAAATATTAATAATCAAAAATGCTGCAAACAAGGCTGTGCAATATTAATCTAAAAAATCCTACAATTCTTGCTTCTGGAATTCTAGGTGTAACTAAAGAATCTATTGACAGGATAGGAAAAAGTGGCGCTGGTGCTGTAACCCTTAAATCATTATGCCATGAAGAAAGACAAGGATATGTAAATCCAACAATGTTTGCCTATGATGGTGTATTTCTTAATGCAGTTGGACTGCCTGGGCAAGGTATTGATTATGCAATCAAGGATTTTGGAAGACTAGATAACTTAAGCGTTCCGGTTATAGGAAGCATTTATGGTTACAGAATAGAGCAATTTGGTAAAGTTGCAAGAAAGATGTCGTTACTTAAGCCAGCCATGATTGAAGTTGATATTTCATGCCCTCATTTAGATTATGGCAAGCCATATTATGCAGACCCTCGATTGACAACTCAAGTCACTAAAATTGTCAAGAAAAATTCTAATAAAATTCCTGTAAGCATTAAGCTAAGCCCAAATGTTTATGACATAAAAGAGATAGCTCATGCCGCTGAAAAAGCAGGAGCAGATGCTATAACTGCTATAAATACAGCAAGCGGCATGGTAATAGATATTGGTGCAAGAAAACCAATACTTGCAAATAAAATTGGAGGCATTTCAGGCCCTGCACTGAAGCCAATAGCAGTAAGATGCGTTTACGAGATTTATGAAACTGTGAAAATACCAATAATTGGAACTGGTGGCATTACTTATGGCAAAGACGCCTTAGAAATAATTATGGCAGGTGCAACAGCTGTTGGCATTGGAACTGGCATTTATTACAGAGGCATTGATATTTTTAAAAAAGTTTGTGATGAAATGATTGCTTGGATGAAAAAGAATAAGGTAAAGAGCTTAAATGAAATAAGAGGAATTGCACATAAATGATAAAATTTATTTCAAAAGAGCAATGGAAAACTTACTGCTTCAATAGCCATAAAAAATATATCAAAAACAAATATTTTTCCTGCTGGATTAAGGAAAAAAGAATTGATATTTTTAATCATGCAAAATTGACGAAAGAAGAAGTAAAAAATATAAAGAATTCAATTAAAAAAGCATTAAGGCATTGTGGTACTAATTTCAAAATCAGGCTATTCAAGCTACAATTTCATGAAATGGATTTTGCTGTAAAAAGCGGAAATATGATTGGAAGTAAAATGTTGAGCATGGTTAGACAATCAAGAAAAAGGAATAAAAGCTGCAGTGCCTGCATTTTTTTGGTGAATATGAGGGTCAAATCAGATGGGACATTGCTGGAATTTGGAGACGCCTTAACATATGTTTCAGATGGCGCGATAATCTTCACATTTGATCCGTCAATAAAATATCCGATGAGATTTTTCAGAAATGAAGTTGCGCACGAAATATACCATCTTCTTGGCTTAAATGTTCACCATGAAGACACAGAAGTTGAAGGATACAAAAATCTTGCTTCATGCAACATGGAATACAATGCACCATCAACTCAATTGTGCCAAAAATGCAAAGACGGCTT
>CAZRRL010000082.1:0-5559 GCA_964602555.1 uncultured Methanosarcinales archaeon
AACCTTTTCATATGTCGAGAAAACTATGTGTCATTTAATAATTTTTGGATTAATAGTTTGAAATTTAATTTTATTTCTAAATTTTTAATTTTATTGTTTCAGGTTCAAGCTCAAACTCTATTTTCTTACCTTTTGTGATATGATATATTTGTTCTATTGATTTTGGTATTCTTAGTATTTTACTCTTTCCTAAAATTCCAACTTTAGAAGTAACCTTTCTAGAAGTTTTTAGCTTATTATATTTTAGTATCGGCTGTATATCTACTTCATCATACACTATATCTCTGCATTTGGTACATTGCCAAGCATTTACTTTAAAACCCTGAAAATTATCCTTTATTCTTTTCATAATAACATTACATCTCCAACAGTTTAGGTTTTTTTTCATAATAATTCACCTTTTCTTATAACTGAATGTTCCAAAATGAATAACAAGCCAATAATTACCACAGTCTGCCACAACTGCTTTATGGATTTTGCTACCCTTTTTAATACAGTTTTCTATAATATTTGATTTTCTTTTTGATCTTCCACAGGGGTAACCCTTTTCTAGTATTTCCAAAACATCCCAAAGGTCTTTTTTAAAGTGCCAAAGCTCATAAGAGGCTGTTTTTGTAGCCTTAATCTCTTTATTTTGATATCTTGGAAATATGCCCATGAATATCTATAATTTTCATAATTGGATATTCTATTTAAATCTTTCTATTTCAACCTACTCAATTTCTGCTCAATTCTTTTCTTACCCTTTTGATATGATTCATCTGATATAAAGCCTGATTTATACGCGCTTTCTAATGCTTCAAGCTCTTTTTCTAGTTTTTGCAGTTTTTCTTCTGAGCGCAATTCTTTTACTTCATCAACTTTTGTTTTGACAATTTTTTTCTTTGGATGACTAAACCTATAAGCGGAAAAAATAACAATGCCTGCTATTATGACTCCTGCTAATAATAACAAAACTTTATAATCTTTAATTGGTATTGGATAAAGCGTAATTGTCTTAGCCTTGACCTCAAACAAATCCGAGCTTATCCCTATAGAGTCAGCATAAATTACTTTAGCAAATACTGCATATGTGCCTGGCCTTAAATCACTAGGAACTAGTATTCTTCTTACAAATTTTGCTTGTGTTTCAACAGCCAAAGTTTCATGCTCTGTCGCTAATACATTTCCATTAAAATCTTTAATTGAGTACTCTACAACAACATCCACTCTGCCAAATCCCCTCACATTAAACAGATTAGCTTCTAATGATAACTCTTCACCAGGAAATATTTTTTTAGAATCTGGCAATACCTCAATATCCACATCAAATAAAGGCTCGGCAGAGTCTACCTCAATCAACGCGTTAACCTCCTTTTCTATAGAGGGGCCTTTAAGCAAAATTTTCCCAGTGTAGATATCTGGTTTTTGATTTTCTGCTGCTTTAAAAACAATCTTCATTATTTTCTCTTCATTAGGATTTAAGGTGTTGGTTATTTCGTTCCCTTCAGGAGAAACCTTGAATTTTTCAATTGCACTTAAGTAGGCCTTTACATCAAATATAGAAGTTCCTGTGTTTTTAATGCTTAACAATTCTTCTTTTGTTTGGCCTTGTTTAAGCACAACTTTAAGTGTAGTTTTATCTACTGTGAAATCTGTAACAATAGGAACAGCTGGAGCACCTCCACCACCTCCACCAGATGAGCCCCCTCCACCGCCTCCACCACCTCCACCAGTACTACCGCTTCCTCCGCCTTCTGATGGTGATTCTTCTGAAGAATAGGCTGTAAAGTGGGATACATTAAAAACTAAAGTTCCGCCAGAATATGAAACTTTCTTGCATATGCTTTCTGGGCATGCAACACCATCTATTAAAATTCTTGGATTTGTGAAGGTTAAATTGTATATATACAAAGTTGCTGATTTATTTAGAGAAGTTAGAAAAGTTGAATTAAGTACAATTAAATTGCTTGATATGTTTATATACTTATCTAAGTCAAAACCATGGCTTAAATCTATATAGTCACTAAAATTTATCCTTCCAGTATCTGTTGATTCTACAACAAAGTTAGTTATATTTTTAATATTGATATTAGATATATTAGTTGTTGTGCCATTAAACCCTTTGAAATTATTGACTGAAAATGTATAAGTTTGTGTAGTAGTAATGCCAAAAGCATCTGTGCAGTTGATAGTAAAATTATAAGAACCCAAAGCTAAATTATTAAAATGAAAATCTAAAGGCTCATTAAGCTCTACTGATTTATTGGTCAAATTAATTTTATAATTGATTGCAAAAGAGCAATTATCTACATTGTGTGAATGACTTAAGTTATAAGGAATAAAGAAATTGCCACTTTGAAAACCACTATTGTTTATTAATCCTACATTAATTATAGGTGGAGGTACAATTTGCAAGCCAACACCAAAACCACCTTGGCTATTAACAATAAGAAGTTGAGAAAACACTGTTATAACCTCAATTAACAATAGAAACACTATCTTTTTTTTCATAACAACTGCTAATCGATATTCGCATTTAATTATTTTTCTATTTTCTATTTATTTTTTAGAACTAATGCTTGTTTTGTCAAAAACCACTAGTCATAGACCGGTGGCATGAAGCGAAAGCTTCATAATTATGTTTATAGACTAGTGGTTTTTGAGCACAGTCGGAATTCCAGTAATATATGAGTGGTTTGGTTTATCAAACCACCAATCATTTAGATTGGTGGAATTCCGATGTTTAAATACCACTGACTATTTAATTATTTTCTAAAAGTTCTTCTTATAGCCATCCTTAACAAAACAAAAGCTACAATAAATAATATCACCACATATAATAAAAGGAAATAATTAATATGAAACTTATTAGGATCTTCAATTACCTTAAGATTAAAGTTTCTATTGATTTTAAGGCGTATTGACACTCCTCCAGAGCCGCCTGCTTCAACTTCTCCAACAGTGTAGCCTATAGTGTACAAGCCTGTTTTTTCAGGCGCGGTAACATTAAAAAGAATCTTGTAGCCAGTTGTTTGAGGCTGTAAAATGTATACTTCTTGGTAATCTATGACTTTCATAAAAGTCTTGTCATAGTCCAATCTTATGCCTATCTCGTTATTAGTCGGGTTTTGAAGCCTTATGCTGTACATATTTGAGGTGCCAGTCATCAAAACCATCGTATCATTAGCCAGGTAGTCTGAAACAACGCTTATGGCATTTACATCCAAACTTAAGATTAGAATAGCCATCACTAGAAATACTAAGCTCTTCATTTTATTAAAAAAACAAAGTAATTAATAAAACTTACGGATAATTAAACACAGTTACATTCCAAGTATTGTTATACAACTGTGCACTTAATCCGCTGCTTGGAACATCTACCCAGAAATACAAAGTCCTGTTGCCCTTGTCCTTGTTTGGAGCAAACGCATTAGTATGTCCATGTATTATGCTTGCATTCTCAGCAGTGTTTACTCCAGACGGATCATACTCTTTTATAGGCAATGTAATCTTTGACAATCTTTGGCCTATGCCTGCATTTTCATTGCTTATATTCACACTGAAATTGCCAACTCCAACAAATTCTGATGAAATGCTCTGCCCAATCAAGTCCGCTACTGAAATATTAATCTGGTCAAAGTCGTCATTTCCTGTGTTGTTAAGGATTAACCTATTTGAAGGCACGTCTTGCTGGCCAAGGTTTACACTGCTGAAGTTAATAGATGCATTTGGCAAGTTTAATGCCGACAATGTGTTGTAAGTGAACCTCAATGTGTCATTTCTTCCAGTACCACCATTTGTGTCTTTTACGCTTATATTAACAACCCAACTAGAGCTTGCATTAGCAAAATATGGCAATACAACAGTGCAATTTATCTGGACTGAAGTACTTCCATCAGTGCCGTTATAACATGTTCCAAATTCTGAGCTTGCAACTGCTGAGATATTTGTATAGAACTGACTAAAGCCAGGATTTCCCAAAGTGAAATTGATAATTGCTGTGCTGGCATTTATATTGCTTGCGCCATCAGAATCTGTAACATTAAAAGAGATTAAGACAAGTGCAGCACTTGCAGAAATAGGATCTACGCTAAATGCTGTTACATTTGAAACATTTATTGACGGATTTCTGTTGGAAATAACTAACTCAACCTTGAAATTTCCTCTGACAAAACCAGTATAAGCTGCATATGCAACAGGCAAACTTGCTATTAATAGTATTAAAACAGCTATTAAATTCCTCTTTTTTATCCTTATTATCATTTTGGGGGCACTTTCTTTGACTTCGCTACTATCCCCCACAGATTTACAACAAAGAAATAGTTAGATTTGCTGTAAATCCAATATTTAGTAGTTTGTTATTATGAATATATATTAAGAAAATAATCAATATATAAATCTTTCGTTTTTTTTTAGTATAGTTTTTTGTATACTGGCAATTTATGATTTTGTAAGTGTGATACTGCCATTGACTTTAAAACTACTTAAATTCAGTTTTGTGTTGCATACTGTAAAATTTTCTAAATTATTCTCGCCAACAATGTATTCTTTACCATCACATTTTACAAATAATTCATCACGACAAAAAATATAACCAGATTCATTAGAAAACCCTTCTGATTTTTTGTGCACCGAAAATCTTATATTTTTGCTTGTTTCTTCGCATACAGCCTTTGTTAGCAGCTTAAAATTCGTTTTTATGTGTGAATCTTCTTTTTCTATGTCTTTTACAACATAAGCAGTTGGTATTTTTTGGTTATCGATAAAAGACAAAGTTACAATTGCAAATATTAAAAGAAATTCTATTATAAATAAAATCTTAAGAAGTTTATTCATTTTATGAATCAATTAAATAAAATTGATTAAATAATTAAAATTACTTCTCTATGGGATATTAAACACAGTTACATTCCAAGTATTGTTATACAATTGTGCACTTAATCCACTGCTTGGAACATCTACCCAGAAATACAAAGTCCTGTTGCCCTTGTCCTTGTTTGGAGCAAACGCATTAGTATGTCCATGTATTATGCTTGCATTCTCAGCAGTGTTTACTCCAGACGGATCATACTCTTTTATAGGCAATGTAATCTTTGACAATCTTTGGCCTATGCCTGCATTTTCATTGCTTATATTCACACTGAAATTGCCAACTCCAACAAATTCTGATGAAATGCTCTGCCCAATCAAGTCCGCTACTGAAATATTAATCTGGTCAAAGTCGTCATTTCCTGTGTTGTTAAGGATTAACCTATTTGAAGGCACGTCTTGCTGGCCAAGGTTTACACTGCTGAAGTTAATAGATGCATTTGGCAAGTTTAATGCCGACAATGTGTTGTAAGTGAACCTCAATGTGTCATTAAATGCAACAGAGCCGCTTAAATCAGGCACGCTCACATTTATAACCCAGTTATTGCTAGCATTATCGAAATACTGCATTAATACAGTACAGTTAACTATAACTCTAGCAGCTTCTGCTCCTGGTCCTTGTTCTGTGTGATTTTTGCAGGTTCCAAATTCAGCGCCAGTATCCGAAATATTAAACCTAAACTGGCTAAATCCAGGAGTTCCTAAAGT
>CAZRRL010000083.1:0-5519 GCA_964602555.1 uncultured Methanosarcinales archaeon
CATATCTGAATGCCGATATTGCCGATTTTTGTTTTAAAAACTTCAATATTCTTTCCGGGTTTTAAATATTTAGCCTCTGAATTTTGCACTAAGTGGTTTTTTTTATAGTTTCCAACAATATTTCCTTTATCGTCAAATAAGTAGCTTATGTTGTAAAAATTTTTACCTATTTTTTCTATTATCGAACCCATTACAGAATAAATGCCATAATTCTTAGATAACTTGAAAAACAACTTTTTTGATTCAATTGGAACTTTTGGGTTATATTTTTTTATCTTTAATGGGCCTGTCAGAAATATCTCTGGAAAGCATATAACATTACAATTATTTTTATTTGCTTTTTTGAAAAATTGTTCTACTCTGTTAAGGTTTTTGTTGAAATCTGGAGTTACTTTGAATTGAACTGCACATACTTTAATGAAAGCCATAATTCATTAGATTTTTCAACTGTTTTTAATTTTTGTTATTCAAAACCAAAATCTTTAAATATGCGTTATATTATAAAATAATATAATCTGTAGAAAATAATATAAAATATATTTTATAATATAAATGGTTTGAATGAAAAGATCTATTAGTGCTACAATTGATGAGGAGCTAATCAACTGGATAGAGAAAGAACTGCAAAATAAGGAAAGATACAGGAATAAATCTCATTTAATTGAGATTGCATTGCATATGTTAAAAAAGGAGGCTAAACGATAATGGCGTTATTTGGAGAAACCAAAAAACCTTTTAGTTATGATATACTAAGAGAAGGAGAAGAAACAATTCTTATGATTGACCTTGAGCAATACTCACATATACCTTCTTTAGAAGACGATCCAGTATGCATGTCAAGAACTGTTGATATTCTTGCTGAAGTTGGCATTGTAACAAAAATTGTTTACTCTCAAAAAAGAAATTTTGAATATGATTATGAGCAAACTTTAATGATGCAGGAAATATCCAAGCTTTACTCTCAACTTGCTAAGAGAAAAGACTTGTTTGGGTACAGTGCATTACTAGAAGACCCAAAATGCACAAGATGGGCTGGTCAATGGTATGCTAATGCACAAAACGTCATTACAGATTTACTAAAAAGAGATCCACTAGGTGCATATGCAGAGCTTAAAAGATTGATGAGAGATGAGAGGATAAGGATTGATAAGTCGATTGATCAAACCTATATCAAATGCTCTCAAAAATATGTTACATTTTTGCAATATCTAGTAGCATTAATGGAAAAAACAAAGATGATAACAGCTTTGAGGCCATATTTGGCAGGCTACAAGCTAGGCGATAGATCTATTTACAGAAGAGTATTCTCGCCTGACATCAGGCCAGATTTCATGTTTACAAGACTTATGGCAAATTTCCCTCCTGAGGCAGAGGAAATTGATAGCTATGCAATAGACAAAGACACAGAAGTTACTATCTTTGAATTACCAGACAACGTTCAGTACCTTTATCATTTAATACCTCCTGAGTTCAAATTGAGCGAGGAGAAATACGAAATTCTAGATACAGCAAGAAAGATAATGGCAGAGCACAAGCCTACAAGGCAAGAATTTGTTGACCCTGAGAGAATAAGGCAAGTTTTCTACAACATAGGCTCAGACCTGATTGAAGAGCTAGTCAATTACCGCAATTTGAGGATGAGTCCAGCTGAAATAGACCAACTAACAAAAATTCTAGTTAGATATACAGTTGGATTTGGTTTAATAGAAGTGCTTTTGCAAGATGAAAGAGTGCAAGACATCACTGTAAATTCGCCAATGGGAGAAATTCCTATTTTTATAGTGCATCAAGACTATGCTGATTGCAAAACAAATATTGTGCCAACTGTGCCAGAAGCAGAGTCATGGGCATCAAAGCTAAGACTAATTTCTGGCAGACCTTTAGATGAAGCTAATCCAATTCTAGACACAGAGCTTAGCATCCCAGGCGCAAATGCAAGAATTGCTGTTATATCTGCACCATTAAATCCAACTGGATTAGCTTTTGCATTTAGAAGGCATAGGGACAAGCCATGGACTTTGCCTTTGTTTATTCAAAACAAAATGCTTAATCCATTGGCAGCAGGCCTTATAAGTTTTTTAATTGATGGCTCAAGGTCTCTGCTTATTGCAGGAACTAGAAGCGCAGGAAAAACAAGCTTGTTAGGAGCTGTACTTGTTGAACTGATGAGGAAATATAGAGTAATAACCATAGAAGACACTTTAGAGCTGCCAACAATTTCATTAAGAAAACTTGGCTACAACATTCAATCAATGAAAGTTGCTGCTGCATTAACAAAAGGCTCAAGCGAGGTGCCAGCAGACGAAGGTATAAGAACTACGCTTAGAATGGGCGACTCTGCCTTAATTATTGGTGAAATAAGAAGCAAAGAGGCTTTAGCTTTGTACGAGGCAATGAGAGTTGGTGCATTAGCAAATGTAGTAGCTGGTACAATACATGGTGATAGTCCATATGGTGTTTTTGACAGAGTTGTTAATGATTTGCAAGTGCCAAGAACAAGTTTTAAGGCAACAGATGTTGTAATTGTGGTTAATCCAATAAGAAGCGCAGACGGCTTGCATCGCTGGAGAAGAGTCACTCAAATAACAGAAGTCAGAAAGCATTGGGAACAAGACCCATTGGTTGAGAAAGGTTTTGTTGATTTGATGAAATATAATTCAAGCAAAGATGAACTTGAAACTAGCGAAGACTTGATTGATGGTGACTCTGAAATTCTTAAAGCAATTGCAGGAAACGTTAAAGAATGGGCTGGCAGCTGGGATGCTATTTGGGACAACATAAATTTAAGAGCTAGCATTAAAGGTACTCTTGTCGAATTCGCAACAAAAAGTAATATGCCACAACTTCTTGAGGCAGATTTTGTGATACAAAGCAATGATCAGTTCCATAAAATATCAGAGAGGATAAGGGAAGAAGTTGGAGCTCTGGACTCTAAAAGAATATTTTTTGATTGGTATGAATGGCTTAAACGGCATATAAAAAGGATGGATTTCCACAGCAAATTGTGAATTATTTTTATTTTTTAAATTTTTATTTTAAAAATAATTTAATGCCGAAGAAAATCATAGATTTTCGCGGCACAAAAAATGCAAAGCATTTTTTCGTGCGTTAGGAAAGTTAAAAGCAATATGACAAATTACATTAAATTTACATTAATCAAAATATCACTAAAGTCAAAAAATGAAAAATAAAATAAAAAATAAATTAAAAAAGGATGATAGAATAATTCTGAAAGATGCCGTCTGAAATAGATAAGCAAAAATTGTTGTCTTTGATGGAAATTTATAAGAGACATCTAGAAAAAGAGCTAGGAGCCAAGCTTGAAGAAAAGCCGACAAAACCAACAACAAAGGAGTATCAAGAATTCAAAGCAGAATTTTTGCCAAGACAACTCACAATTTATGAAAAACTATGCAATTTAAGCGAAAAGCTGCTAAAAATAAAACCTGACCAGAAAAAAGCTGCAATACTGCAAGAGTCAATTGACATAACGCATCTGAACATTACACCAGCGGGTGCAATTTCATTTTCATTCTTAATACCATTGCTAGGGGCTGTCGTCGGTTCACTGGTTGCATATCTAATTTTTCAGTCAACATTTTTTGTTATGTTATTTGTTATTGGTTCTTTGGCGATGATAAGGCCTTTTGCAAAAATACCAGAATTCATTGCAAATAATTGGCGCCTTAAATCAAGCAACCAGATGGTTTTATGCATTTTCTATGTTGTTACATATATGAGACATACCTCAAATTTAGAGAAAGCAATTGAGTTTGCATCACAGCATCTTGCCCCTCCATTGTCGCTCGATTTGAAAAAAATTCTTTGGGATGTAGAAACTGAGAAATATTCTTCTGTTAAGGAATCTCTTGATATGTACCTTGAAAGTTGGAAAAAATGGAACCTTGAGTTTATAGAAGCATTTCATTTGATTGAAAGCTCTTTGTACGAAGGCGATGAAGCAAGAAGATTGAGTGTTCTTGACAAATCATTAGATGTTATACTTGATGAAACTTATGAAAAGATGTTGCATTATGCCCACAACTTGCAGACTCCAATTACAATGTTGCACATGCTTGGGATTATACTTCCAATTTTAGGTCTTGTAATATTGCCTTTGGTAGTAAGCTTTATGGAGAATGTGAAGTGGTATCATTTGGCAGTTATCTACAATGTTATACTAACAGTTGTGGTATATTACCTTGGAAAGAATATTCTTTCAAGAAGACCTACTGGATATGGTGACACAGATATTTCTGAAGAGAACCCTGAGCTTAAAAAATACAAGAATTTGCTAATAAAGTTTGGAGCTAGGGAACTACAAGTAACTCCAATGATTATTAGCGTGATTGTCGCAGTGGTGCTATTACTTATTGGCTTGAGTCCTTTAATATTGCATGCAATTGGGGTTTCTGACTTTGGATTTGGGGAAGAGGATTTAACAACAAGTTGCAAGCAAAAATACTGTTTTTTAGAATATAGAATAAGTCCTGTAACAAATGAAGAGATAGGTCCATATGGCTTAGGTGCTTCTCTTGTGAGCTTATTTTTACCATTAAGCTTTGGCATTTCAATTGGCTTGTATTACAAGCTCAAATCTAAAAATGTTATTAAAATAAGAGAAAAAGCAAAACAGCTTGAGCTTGAGTTTGCAGGCGCATTGTTTCAGCTAGGCAACCGTCTTGGCGATAATCTGCCAGTTGAGATTGCAGTTGGAAAAGTAGCTACTGTAATGGAAGGCACTGTCTCTGGAAATTTTTTTCAGTTAGTCAGCCTAAATATAAGACGTCTTGGTATGAGTATTGAAAAAGCAATATTTGATCCATTACATGGCGCTTTAGTTTATTTTCCTAGCAATTTGATTGAAAGCTCTATGAAGGTTTTGACCCAAGCAATAAAAAAAGGGCCATTAATTGCTGCACAAGCCTTAACAAATGTTGCACGGTACATAAAAGAAATACACAAAGTCGATGAAAGGCTAAAAGACTTAATGGCTGATGTTATATCCTCAATGAAATCCCAGATAAAATTTTTGACTCCAGCAATCGCTGGAGTAGTTATTGGTATAACATCAATGATAACATCTATTCTTGGCAAGCTAAGCATACAGCTAGAGCAAGTTACTTCCTCTGTTGGTGGCGGAGAATCAGCAGCTGCTCCAACCGGAATTCTTGGCTTGTTTGGCGAGGGAGTTCCAACATATTACTTTCAGATTATTGTTGGTATATATGTTGTTCAAATCACTTATATACTTACAGTCATTGCTAATGGAGTTGAAAATGGCTCTGACAAATTAAGTGAGAGATATCAGCTTGGCAACAACTTGATTAAAAGCACATTGCTTTATATTTTCATATCAGGAGCAGTAATGCTGATGTTTAACTTAATTGCTGGAAGAATATTGACGTCTACACTTGCTGTTTAGAATGTTTTAAAAAGTGGGGACGGAGGAATTTGAATCCTCGACATTCCGCATCAAAATAATATTTTTGATTCCACGGTCTTCAGCCGTGTGCTCT
>CAZRRL010000084.1:0-5376 GCA_964602555.1 uncultured Methanosarcinales archaeon
ACATGGAATACAATGCACCATCAACTCAATTGTGCCAAAAATGCAAAGACGGCTTGTTGTCATTTTGGAAGGGAATAAGACATGCTAAATCAAACTGAAATTTGCAAAACAGACATTCCGCAAATGCTTGAAATCAGCGATATAGTGCAAGAAGGCAAAAGACAAAAATCTTTTTTCTTCAAGCACTCTATCAATTGTAAGCCTGGACAGTTTTTAATGGTATGGATTCCAGGAATTGATGAAAAGCCAATGGCGGTTTCTTACTGGAAAAAAAATGAGTTTGCTTTCACATCACAGGCAATTGGCATATGGACTAATGCTTTAGACAAAATGAAAAAAGGTGATAAGTTTGGCATCAGAGGACCATATGGAAACTGCTTTTCAGCAAAACCAAGTTCTTGTGTTGTTGCCGGCGGTGTCGGCATGGCTTCTGTGTCTACCTTAATAAACATTCTGAAAAATCCTGTTATAATAAACGGTGCAAGAAGTAAGGATTACTTGATTTACATTAACAGGTACAAAAACAAGAATATGATTGTAACAACTGATGATGGAAGTTACGGAAGAAAAGGTTTTACAACACAAGCATTGGAAGAAATTTTGACTAAAAATAGAAAAATAAAGACTGTATATACTTGCGGGCCTGAAATAATGATGAAAAAAGTTTTTGAAATATGCCAGAAATACAATGTTGAGTGCGAGGCGTCTCTTGAAAGGTATATGAAATGTTCGTTCGGAATATGTGGTGCATGTATGATAAATGACAAAATACTTTGTATCGACGGCCCCATTTTTAACTCTTCACAGTTAAATAAGTTGAGTGAATTTGGTAAATATGCTAGGATTAAAACAGGTAGAAAAGTTACCTTAAATGAATATCATTCAACCCATTAAAAATGTCACTCCTAATAAAAAACTTGAGGTTGTTAATAAAAGATAAGGTATATTCTAAGAATATTTTAATAAAAAATGGAAAAATTGCGAAAATAACAAACAAAGAACTTAAAGCCAATAAAATAATTGACGCAAAAAATAACTTTGTTCTTCCTGGGTTAATTGATTGTCATGTCCATTTTCGCGAGCCAGGTCTAACCCATAAAGAAGATTTCTTGACAGGCAGCTATGCTGCTGCTAAAGGCGGTGTAACAACAATTTTGGACATGCCAAATACTTTGCCTCCTACAACAACATTGCAAGCTTTAGAAGAAAAAAGAGAGCTTGCAGCAAAAAGCATTGTTAATTTTGGCTTAATTTTTGGCACCACAAGTAATAATATCTCTGACATAGAAAGAGCAAAGAACATAGCAGCTGTAAAAATTTATATGGATTATACAACTGGTGATTTAAAAATTGACGATTTTGAATTGATAAGTGATGTCTTTAAAGCATCAAAGATTACAATTATTCATGCAGAAGATGAAAATGTGAAAAATGTGATAGAGATTTTTACTAAAAACAAAATTAAAAACAAAGTCCATATTGCGCATGTAAGTTCTGCAAAAGAGTTACAACACGTAAAATTAAATAAGCTAAAAGAACAAGTTACTTTTGAAGTTACTCCACACCACTTATTTATGAATGAAAAGGATCTGCAAAGTCTTGGAGCTTTTGCAGAAATGAAGCCTCGCTTGAAAACAGAACAAGACCAAAAAGCTCTATGGGAAGGAATCAATGATGGAAGTGTTGATGTTATTGCAAGCGACCATGCGCCCCATCTAAAAGAAGAAAAAGAACAAGCCAACTACCCATTTGGCGTCCCAGGAGTAGAAACAATGCTGCCATTGTTGTTAGATGGTTTCAATAATAACAAAATAAGCTTGTCTAAAATTGTAAAGCTGTGTTGTGAAAATCCAGCTAAGATATTTAAAATAAAAAACAAGGGCTTTTTAGAGGAAGGTTACGCTGCCGATTTGGTTATTGTTGACTTGGATAAAAGGCAAGCTGTTAGAAACGAGGATTTATTGACAAAATGCAAATGGAGCCCTTACGAAGGCAAAATATTAAAAGGTTGGCCTGTAACAACAATTGTAAACGGAAATGTAGTTTACAACAATGGAGAGGTATTTGATGTAAAAGCTAAAGAGGTTCAATATGCAAGATAAAATAGCAGAAATATTGCTAAATGTCAACGCTGTGATGCTTAGTACAAAGCCACCTTTCAGATGGGCATCGGGCATTTTGTCTCCAATCTATACAGACAATAGAATTTTGATGAGCTACCCAAAAGAAAGAGAATTTATTGTTAATTCTTTTATAAAATTAATAAAGAAAAATAAGATAAAGTTTGAGGGATTTGCTGGTACAGCGACAGCTGGAATTCCATGGGCTGCTTGGCTTAGCCAGAAATTAAGAAAGCCAATGATTTATGTAAGAAGCGAAGTCAAAGATCATGGCAAAGAAAATTTGATTGAAGGCAAAATAGAAGAAGGTAAAAATTACATTGTTGTTGAGGATCTAGTAAGCACAGGAAGTAGCTCGCTAAATACAACAAATGCAATACGAGAAAAAGGTGCAAATGTTGAGTATTGCATCGCTATTTTTACTTACGAATTGGAAAAATCAAGAATAAACTTTGAAAATGCAAATATTAAATTATTAACATTAACAAATTTTACAAGCTTTGTAAAAACTGCATTGAGAAAAAAATATATATCAAGAACAGAGCTAAGCCATATAATGGACTGGAAAAAGAATCCAGAAGGCTGGATTGCAATATGAGATTTAAAGAATTTTTTAGAGATTTTTGGGCATTATTTATATTAAGTGGAGTTTTATTAGCAGCATTTATTTATAGAATATTAAAATAAATTGAGTTAGTAACTAAAATGCCAATAATAAAATTAAAAAAATCAATAATTCCGAGCTGTGATGTTAACAGCTTAGACAAATTAAGTAAATTAGTAAAAGCTACTTGTTCTGTTAAAGGTGTTGGTGCTTATAAAATTGGTTTTGAATTGATTATTCCGTTTGGAATGGAAAGAGTTGTTAAAATAATCAGAAAAATAACTAAACTGCCTATAATTTATGACCATCAAAAGGCTGGAACTGATATTCCTGAACTGGGGGAAAAATTTATGAAAGCTTGCAAGAGTGTCGATGCTGTAATTTTATTTCCGCAAGCAGGACCAGAAACAGAAGTGGCTTGGATTAAAGCAGCACAAAAAGCAAAAATGAATGTGATTATTGGAGGAGAAATGACACATCAAGCTTTTCTTAAAGAAGCTGGTGGCTTTATAGATGATAATGCACCTAAGCGAATTTATGAAATTGCAGCTTCAATGGGGGTAAAAGATTTTGTAATCCCTGGAAATAAACCAGATAAATCTATTGAATATTATAATTTAATCAAAAAGAAAATCAAAAATCCTGTTTTTTATTCGCCTGGTTTAATAGCGCAAGGCGGCAGGATAAACGATTTAGCAAAAAAGCTCAATTCATGGCACGCAATAATTGGCAGAGCAATTTATGAAGCAAAAGATATGAAAAAAGCTGCTGAGGAGTTTGCAAGCCAAATGTCAAAAAGTTTATAAATTTTAAAATTATTATGAACAACATTAATGGGTAAGGCCAAAATATTTTTATTTTTGGGATTTTTCATAATATTAATAATTGTAGGTTGCTCTACTCAAAAAGAAAATCAAATTGGGGCAAATGAATTAATAAAAGAGGAATCAAACATGAAATTAACAAGTTCTGCGTTCATTAATAATGGCGCGATACCATCAGAGTTCACTTGTGATGGAGCAGATTTATCGCCACCATTATTAATAAGTGACGTACCTAAAAACGCAAAAAGCTTAGCTTTAATAATGGATGACCCAGATGCGCCTGTTGGAACATGGGATCATTGGATTGTTTTTAATATTCCATCATCGACAAATCAAATAGCTAAAGGAACTGAGCCAGATGGCATTGCAGGAAAAAACAGCTGGGGCAGAACAGGCTATGGTGGTCCTTGTCCACCCTCTGGAACACACAGATACTTTTTTAAGCTGTATGCATTAGACACAGAACTTAATTTGCTGAAAAGTGCCACCAAAAGAGATTTGGAAAGGGCAATGGAAGGACATATCATAGAAAAAGCGGAGTTAATGGGCACATATAAAAGGCGGTAAAACTAAAAAAAGGTGATTTAAATGTTTAATTCAATTTATAATAAATTTAGACAGGCCACTTTATTTGAAAAATTGCTATTGCTCGTAGGAATTTTAATTGGAATATCGGGATTTTGGATTATAAATAAAACATATGCAGAATCCCCTGGAATAAATTGGTCATTCATAACAGCCATTTTTTTATGGCTTACGCTTATATTTATTGTAATATTAACGGATAGCAATGAAAGTATCAAGGAAGAATTGTCTGTAATTATAAAAGAACATATAAATGAAACTAAACTATTAAAAGAAGAAGTAAAGCATCATATAGCCGAAACTAAATTAATGAGAAATGAAATTTCTTTGTTGAGGCAAGTATTGTCAAAAAAGAAATAGACTCTTGAAATGAAAATTGCCATCTGTGGAGCTTCTTTGCCACCTTTTAACAAATCTGCATTAAGAAAGACTTATGAGATTGGGAAAGAAATAGCACTTAATAAGAGTATTTTAATATTTGGTGCCTGCTGGGGCTATCCTTACGAAGCTGCAAAAGGCGCATTTAAAAATAATGGCGAAGTAATTGCAATTTCTCCAGCTAAAAATGAAGAAGAACACATCAATAACTATAAGTTCCCAACTCAAAATTTTACGAAAATCGAATACACAGGCTTAGGAATACCTGGCAGAAATTTTCCTCTCGTCGTAAACTCAGATGCTATCATTGTAATTTCTGGTCAAATTGGAACTTTGAATGAGTTTACAATTGCTTTTTACCACAAAAAACCTATAGGTGTTCTAAAAGGAAGTGGTGGAATAACTACTATTTTAAAAGAAGTTGATAAGATTTGTAGAAAAGTTGGACAAGGAAATAAAATAATTTATGAAAAGGAACCAAGATTGTTGGTAAAGAAGTTGTTAAATATTTAATCTTAATCATATACTGCTTTATCGTAAGGTCTGTATCTAGACCATAAAAATCATTATTAAACATATATACTAAGGTAATCAGCATCTATTCCTCTTCTTTTTAGCTCTGCTCTTAAGCCATTTACATTGTTTGGCGTGATATCATAATTATCTCCAGCTTCTAAAACTTTTTCAGCCAAATATTGTAGATTTAATAAATTTTCAGGTATATTTTCAGGGCTAAAAGCTGCAGCGATTACTTCCATATATTGTTTAAAGCAATCATTCCTTTCGTAAGGAGCTTTAAACTCTAATAAAGCATTAACAATTTTACCTATGTCTTTTCGCAATAAAATCTTGGCATTGTTATCAT
>CAZRRL010000085.1:0-5350 GCA_964602555.1 uncultured Methanosarcinales archaeon
TATTAATTCCAATAACCTATTCCAACGGCGGCTGCATAAAGATTGCAGATGATATACTAGTGCAGCTGTCAAGCTCTCCACTAGTGCCAATTGTTAATAAAGAAGCATCGTTTTTGATTTCATTTGGCAACAAAGAAAAAGGCTTGATAAACGAAGAAATTAATGGCAAATTATGGATAACAAAAGATGATGAAAAAATCTTAACAAAAGACTTCAAAGTTAAAGATGGCATTTTAGACTTAAAACACATATTTAAAAAAGAAGGCTTGTATGAAATATTTTTAGAATTTAATTATAAAAACAAAACTTACAACCCAGAAGATTTTTTGGTTGAAGTTAAAGAAAACAACAAAAATTTTGAATTTAACTTTATTTTTTTGATTGTTGGAATTTTTATTGGCGCATTATTGATGAAATTAATGCAAAATAAAGCCTTAAAAAGCTCAAAAAAGCCAAATAAGCCTCTATGAACGGGAATGCACAATTTTTGACCCTTTCAAGAGGCAAAAAAACCTTCTAAAAATATAGTTTTAGCGCTAAATTATATATAAATTATCTAATTCCACAATCTTAATGAACAAAAAAATATTCTTAGCAGTTATTTTAGTAGTCTTATTATCAACCTTAGCTTATGCGCAAGAATTGCCAATAGGCTTGCAAAGGCTTAAGCAATATGAGCAGCAATTAGCTTCAAGCATAACATTTTTGCTTGCTTTTTTTGCAGGCCTTATTTCAATGACATCTCCTTGTGGCATTGCTTTGTTGCCAACATTCTTTTCAGTTGCATTTAAAGACAGAAAGAAAGCAATGCTGATGACAATTGCATTTTCAATTGGTTTGCTAATAGCGTTTACAATTTTTGGCTTGATAGCTGGTTTTTTAGGAAATTTCTTCAATGCTTATAAGCTGACTTTTGCTATTGTTTCTGGGTTTATGTTAATTTTATTTGGAATTTTACTATTTTTTAATATCAACCTTGGTTTTTTAAATTTTAAGGTAAACTCTAACAAAAATAAAAGTTTCTTAAGCGTAGCAATGCTTGGATTTTTCTTTGGAGTTGGCTGGACTCCTTGCGCTGGTTTAATTTTGGTAGGAATTTTGTTATTAGCTGCAAATTCCACAACAGTCCTTAATGGAACTTTGATGTTGATATTTTACGGCATTGGTGTTGTGGCCCCATTAATTGTCTTAGCTTATTTTTCTGACAGGTACGATTTTGCTAATTCCAAATTTTTGAAAGGAAAAACTATAACTTTTAACTTATTTGGCAGCAAGATAATCACACATACCTATAACATGATAGGTGGTATTTTCCTTTTTGTAATTGGATTGTTAATGGTTATCTACAAAGGAACTTTCTTTTTTCAAACTGATTTGCCAAAATATTTGCCTTGGTCAATGTCATTTTGGGGTTACTTAAATGAAAGAGCACTAGAATCAAAAATTTTTACATCAACAATTGGGAATATTTTTGGAATAGCAATTGCTTTATTAGTTATTATTTTTGTTGTTTGGTACTTAAAAAAACAAGAAATGGGGGGAAAAAATGAAAACTAATTATTTTTTTATCTTGTCTATTGTTTTGGGTTTAGTAATTTTAGGTTGCACTAAGGCGTCAACAAAAGATTCAATGGAAAATACGGAAATAAAAGACATAAAATCTATGGGTGAAGATTTAGAATTCAAAAAGATGTGTCAAGAAGCTGGTTACGAATGGATGAAAATGAAGCCAACAAAAGATGGCAAATTCATTAAAGATGCAGAAGAGTGCTGGGGCTGTATGGTTGAAGGAATTGAGCATGTTTGTGATAAAGAAAAATTAATAGAGTATTTACCATAAAAATAAAACTAAGATGAAAATAAACCAATTTATTTATTTTATTATTTTGATTTTATTAATAGGATGTGTAAATATTAATGAAACTGAAAAACAACAAAAAGAATTAGAAAGTAAAAAATTTTTAGATTTAAATGAAGCAAAACCATCTGAAATTGTTGAAATAAACGATAAAAGTATTTTTAATCTCGTAACAATTCCAGTTGTAAAAAACATAAATGGCATAGAAGTAAAAATGTTTGCTTATAATGGTCAAATACCTGGTCCTACAATCAAAGTTAAGCAAGGAAGCAAAATTTTTATCAACTTTACAAATAATATTGATTTTGAAACCACAATCCATTGGCATGGCATAAGATTGAACAATAAATATGATGGTGTTCCAAATGTAACCCAACAACCAATAAAACCAGGTGAAAGTTTTTTTTATGAGCTTTATTTTCCGGATGAAGGAGTTTATTGGTACCATCCACATATTAGAGAAGACTTGCAACAAGAACTTGGTTTGTATGGCAGCATAATAGTAGAGCCTAACTCACAAAGCTATTACAATAGAGTTGATAGAGAGGTTATTTTATTTTTAGATGATATTAAAATGGCAAAAAATGACTTGGATGTTTTTAGTAAAGATTTTGCGAGATTTGCCCTAATGGGAAGATTTGGGAATTTAATGTTTACAAATGGAGAAACAGATTACAGATTAAGCGTAAAAAAAGGAGAAGTTGTTAGATTTTACCTTACAGATTCTGCAAACACAAGAACTTTTAATTTTTCAATTGAAGAGCATAAATTAAAGCTTATTGGAAGTGACTCAGGAAAGTTTGAGAAAGAAGAATTTGTTGATTCAATAGTCATTGCGCCTGCTGAGCGCTACATAGCAGAAATTTTGTTTGACAAAGAAGGAGCTTTTGATATTCTGCATAAGACGCCATTTAGAATATACAAGCTTGGCACAATTGAAGTTTCTGATGAAGAAACAGAGAGTAAGAATTATATAAATTTTCAGAAAATTAAAGAAAATGATGAGATTAAAAACAGCATTGATAAATTTAGAAAGTATTTTGACAAAGCACCTGATTATGAGATTGATTTAACAGTTGATATGCACGGAATGGCTATGGACCATGGCATGATGCAATCTAAGCATGATATTGAATGGGAAGATGATATGCCTATGATGAATGCAATGGCAACAAGCAAAAATACAAAATGGATTTTGAAGGATAAAAAAACAGGCAAAGAAAATATGGATATTAATTATGAAGTTAAAGTTGGTGACATTAAAAAGATGCGCATATTCAACGACCCAAAGTCAATGCATCCTATGCAGCATCCTATGCATATGCATGGGCAACGCTTTCTCGTGCTAAGCGAAGATAACAAACTGAATAATAACCTTGCATGGAAAGACACAGTGTTAGTGCCAAACGGCAAAACTGTAGATATCTTAATTGAATTTACTAATCCTGGCAAATGGATGTTGCATTGCCACATTGCAGAGCACCTTGAATCTGGCATGATGGCTATGTTTACAGTTATATAATCAAAAATGAAAATGAAACAAAATAAAATTTTATTTGTTTTATTTGTAATAATGATTTTGTTTATTGTGGCATGCCAAAGCCAATATAGCAAAGAAATGCCAAAATACGATTCAGAATTGAAAAAAATGTGCGAAGATAGAACCCCAGACAACTGGATGAACATGAAACCAATGAAAAATGGCGAATTTACATCAGATGAGTCATGCTGGGGCTGCATGAGCGATGATGGCATGAACCATTATTGTACGAAAGAAGAATACTTAAAATATCTTTCAACTCAAAAATGAATGTAAAAAAAGCTTTATTGATAATTTTTGCAATATTTGCACTATTTTTAATAGGTTGCAGTACTAAAACCCAGGAAACTCCAACTGCAGTGCAAAATCTGCAGAAATTTGCCTTTGCAACAATAGAGCATCCAAATGCGCCAGCACCATCTTTTAAATTGAAAGACAGCAAGGGAAATACTTTCACAGATAATGATTTAAAAGGCAAAGTCTACATAATTCAAGGTTTTGCACCTGGCTGCAGCTCATGTGCGCAAGAGATTGCAACCTTAAATAATGTTTACAATAAATATCATAACAAAGGTCTAGAGATAATTTCTTTGGATATTTCAAGCGAAGACCTAAGTGGTGCTATAGAAACAAAAGAGCGCTTTAATGGTGGTGACTGGCATTGGACAATTGACACAGACAATGTAGCTGTAAAATTGGCTATGAAAACACTAGAATCAACATATATTATTGACAAAGAGGGCATTATGAGATACAAAGATGAAAGTCTGAGTAAATCAGATATTCTATCTCAAGAAATAGATAAATTAATATAAAATGGTTAGCATTACATTAACCTCATTAGCATTCTCAGCTGGGCTAGTGTCTTTTTTAAATCCATGCGGATTTGCTTTGTTGCCAGTTTACATAACCTATTACTTTAAAAATGAAGGTTTGGAAAAAAGTAATGTATTTAGAAAAATTTTTGCAGGTTTAATGCTTGGTTTGATAGTAAGCTTAGGCTTTATAGCAGTCTTTTCATTAATCGGCATTTTAGTTAATTACATTGGAAGAGGAATTTTGAAGTACGTTGGCTGGTTTGATTTGTTTATAGGCATGTTGTTAGTAACAATTGGGTTTATTTATTTGTTTAATTTAAATGTAAAAATTAGCCTAAGAAATTTAACAAATTTTGGAGAAAAATTAAAATCAAACAAATTAAAGAATAAATACGCTTCATTTTTCTTTTATGGCATTGGATTTGCATTAGCATCTTTAGGATGCACTTTGCCGATTTTTTTGCTAGTTGTTACAAATGCATTAAAAGCAAGCGGTTTTTTTGACAGCATTATCATTTTTTTAATATATGCTGCTGGCATGAGCCTTTTTATGATTTCCTTTTCAATAGCAGTTGCACTTTCAAAAACAATTATGGAAAGGATATTAATGAAATTTATGCCTTATATCAATAAGCTTGGGTCTGTTGTTGTAATAATCGCAGGCGCTTATTTGATATACAATCAAGTTGTGCTTGGAAGGTTGTTGGTTTAAACTTTTTTCCCGCCTAAATTGTTCTCAGCGTACATGTCAAAAATTCCATGTTACGAATACATTAAGGAATTTTTGAGCATGCTCGGAAATTTCTACAATTTTTAATGAATATGGAAATTTCCGACATTTGGCAAAACCTAGAGAAAGTTATTTATATATCCTCATCTAAATTGGTTCTATGGAAACTGTAACAATTCCAAAAGAAGAATATGAGTACTTAAAACGACTAGAAACAATAGCACAGGATGAACTGTTGCTAAGCATTAAGCGCGGTTTAGAAGACGCTTCAAAGGGCAGATTAAGAGAACGCTAAAGATTTTTTCTGATAAGTTCTTTATAATAATCCAATTGGCTTTTTATATTGTCGATTGTATCCTGTTGAGCTTTCTTATCGCTGATTGTTATTAACAACACAGTATCAA
>CAZRRL010000086.1:0-5328 GCA_964602555.1 uncultured Methanosarcinales archaeon
TAAAATTTATATAGCTTTGTATTTTATCTATAGCTATGATAACTGCAGATGTAAAGCTTATACTAAAGAAGCAACAATACGAGATTGTTGGAAATCATACAAGAGTCAAGACATGCCATTGGACTAAAAGTGACTTAAGAGGGGAGGGGGGCTGCTACAAAAACAAATTTTATGGAATTAATAGCAATCAATGTATTCAGATGACTCCTACATTTACTTGCAATAATGCTTGCGTTTTCTGTTGGCGTGACTTAAGGTATCACACAGAGCCTGCTATGGAAAATGGTGTTGATGAGCCTGTTGAGATTGTTGAAGGTACTATAAAAGCTCAAAAAATATTGCTTTCTGGGTTTGGGGGCAATGAAAAAACAAGCAAGGAGAAATTTGAAAAGGCAATGAAGCCACAGCATGTTGCCATTTCGCTTGACGGAGAACCAACTTTATATCCTAGATTAACAGAATTGATTAGGGAGTACAAGAAAAAAAAATTTTCTACATTTGTTGTAAGCAATGGATTGTTGCCTGAAAGGATTGAAAAGCTGCTGGAAGAGCCACCTACACAGCTTTACATTTCTGTTGATGCACCAAATGAAGAGCTTTTTAACATAATTGACAGGCCAATAATCAAAAATGCTTGGCAAGGCTTAATGAAAACATTGGCTATGATGCCAAAGTTAAGAGATAAAATGAGAACTGTGCTGAGGTTTACATTAATTAAAGGTCTTAACATGCTTTATCCAGAGCGATGGGCAGAAATAATAAGGCTAAGCAATCCTATGTTTGTTGAAGTCAAAGCTTATATGTGGGTAGGTATGTCTAGAGAGAGACTTGAGCAAGAAAATATGCCAACACATGAAGAGATAAAACAATTTGCTTTGAAAATTGCAAAGTATGCAGATTACAAACTAATTGATGAGCACGAGCCTTCTAGAGTTATTTTGTTAATGAAAGAAGACTTTGAAGGAAGGGTAATGAAGTTTGATTAAATGAAAACTAATGAATTTTTCAAATTTTTTAAAAAATAATTCTGGAAAATGGGTTGCTGTTGGCGGTAACAGATGGATTGATTCTAAAACAGCTAAGAAAATTGATGATTGTTAAAATTTCAATAAAAAATAAATGTAAAATAGTGACAGGTGGCTCAGAAGGCGTTGACCATATAGTTATGCGTTCTTGTCTAGAACATAAAATTCAAAAAAATTCATTGAAAATTTTTCTTCCATATACAATAGAACGGCAGTATAAACATTATTGTAAATTAGAAGTATATAAAAAAGCCAAATTATTGTTAAATACACTAACTCAAATAAAAAAAATGTATCCTAAATCAATTATAGAAAATAAAAAACAATTAAAAAATTATCGCCGAGCAGCTAATTACCGGAATACACTAATAATAAAAAAAGCTGATGGTGCCATATTTTTAAAGCCAGAAGGGAGTATTGGAAGTTTAGATGCTATAAAGAAAATTAAAACTAAGGAAATTCCTTTTTTGATTTTTAATTAAATAATTATAATTTTTTAATTATTTTCTTAATATTACCCATTCATCAGAATTTTGTATTCTGATATCAGAAAATCCAATTTCTCTTGAAATGTCAACAAATCTTTCAAATTGTATAGTTAGCCTTTCACTTTTAATTCTACACAAAAGCTTTTTTCCTGATAAAATTTCTTTTTTCCTATACCAACTTACCTCTCTAAAAGCTCTATCTTTTAATTGAGTTCTTTTCATTTCAAACAACAGCCCATGTCCTATATCTACTTTCTTCATTAATCCTTGTATGCCTATTAAAAACACGCCATTTCTTTTTAACGCCCTGTATATTTTGTGAAATCCAATTGTTACATGTTCTAAATTTAATCCTTGGAACAATTCAAAGATTATTTTGGTTCTACTAAGACGTGTAAATAAAAATATTCCACTCTCAATAAAGATCATATCAAAATTATTTTCTCCAAGATCAAACTTAAATAAATCTGCATTAATAACTCTACCTCTAGCCTCAGGGTATTTAGACAGTAGTTCATTTATCATTCCTTGATCATTTTCTATTGCTCGTACATTATAGCCTTTCCTTAGTAGCCTTCTCATCAAAGGCCCTGTGCCTGGCCCTATTTCAAGTAAAGCAGATTTTGAATTTGCTAATAACATCAAAACTTTTGCTTTCCTATCATTGTCCCTTGAATTTTCAGAAAAGGTATCATATGTAAAATAGTAGATGTATCGTATGAATATGACATCCTTAAAATTTTCGATAGCAACTTGAAATTTTTTGTACCAAGCTTCTAGACCCTCTCTTTCAATTATTACTTTTTGGGTTGCTGCAGAAGTTCCAAGCAATTTTATAATTAAGCTATCCTGATAAAAGTGTTCTTCAAGGTTTCTATCTAATCCGATGGTCTCGTCAATAAGTACCCTTATTCTAACCAAATTTTTAGCTTGTTCCCACAAAAATTCAATACCGTTTTTTGTTTCAGAATTGATTTTTTCTAATAAATCATTTGTTTCTATTAGATTGATAATGATTTTCTCTCTAAATTCTTCCATTCATTAAAATTTGAATTAATTATTTATAAACTTTTAGTAGTCTAAATCTCGATTATCTTCCCAAACGGCCCCGGATTTATAACCTTTGTTTTCTTAATTTTATCTTCTTTGCCAAAGTTTTCATGGAGATGGCCGCAAATTAGCAAATCAATTTTGTTTTTCTCGACAAAATGTCTTATAGATTTATTGCCGCAATGCCCACCAACTAATTTATCAAGCCTTGTTTTATATGGAGGCGCGTGTGTTATAAGAATTATTTTTTTGACATCGTTTTCTTTAATTATTTTTTTAAATTTTTTTGCAATTTTTTCAAATTCTTTGTCAACAATAGAGAAGCCACCTCCTCCATAACCTAAAAATAAAGCATTGTTTTTTATAAAATAATTTTTGTGAATAAAAATGATGCTTTTGAATAATTTAGATAATTTTCTAAAAGTAGAATCATCTTCATGATTGCCATGAATTATTACAATTTCCTTATTTAATTTACCAAGCCTTTTTATTATTCCAAAAATTCCATGCTCAAAAATAGATATGTCGCCTGCACATACAATTAAATCTGGCTTTTCATGGTTTACTTTTTTCTCTATTCTTCTTAATGCAAGCAAAGAGCCATGGACATCTGTAAAAGCTAATATTTTCATGACTTAAAGTAATTATGGCACATATTTAAAGGTGACTATCTTTTCGTTATAAAAAAATTTTAAAATAATATAATTTATCTATCACTATGATTCCATTAAATTATGATAGATTCTTAGAACAAATAAGAAAATGGGAGTGGCTGGTAAAAGGAAGCCTTGCAAAAACATTGCAACTAAAAAAATCAACATCTAGTTCTAAATTAATAGCTATAGTAAGCGTAATAAATCTAAAAGATGGTACTTATGCAGCTATTGCCACATTAAATGCGCCTGATGCTCAAGGAATAGTAAAAGATGCCTATGTCACTCCAAGGTACATGTTATTAAATGACTTAGAAAGAACAATTGCTGGTGATTTTGAAGCTTATTTTACAGGATATACTAACAATAAACAAATAAAAGAAATTTACAGAAAATACAAGATTAACTGATACTATAATAATCTTCTAACACAATTTTATCTACATTTTCAAGATTTCTTACAACATACAATCGACCTTCACCAAGCTCAACTATTTTTTCTGCAAGCTTTTTTCCTCTTTCATCTAAATTAATGCCAATTAATGATATTGTTATGCCTTTGCTTCTTGCAATTGAAGCTTCTTCTAATGTTGATTTTTCTGGCTCTTCACCTTTTGTTGGCAATGCATCTGTTATCAAAATTAAATGCTTTGTTATATTTTCACTTGGAAATAGCTCTATTGATTTTTGCAGTGTAGAAACAATATCTGTTTCTTTAGAAGCTCTTATCTTTGTTATTTCTTTGATTAGTCTTGTAAAATCGGATGTTGGTTCTATAATTTCTTTTACCTCAGACCCAAATACTATCAAACCAACTTTATCTTTTTCATTTATGGCTTTGTAAGCAAGAGCTATGCCAGCTTTTTTGCAAGCTTCTATTTTTTTGCCTTTCATTGAACCAGATGCATCTAAAGCATATATAATGTAAGTTTGTCCCTTGCTTTGCTTTTCATAGACTTGCAAATCTTTGTTATCAAAGTAGCCATGGCCGCGCCTAATCGCCAGCTTAACGGATTTCTTCAATGCAATATCTCTGTATCTGTCACCTTTTTTGTATGTTCTAGAATTTTCCTTTTCGCCATAGACAAAAGTTCTTTTGCTTATTTTTTCTCCTATGACACCTTTTGGTACTATTTTGTCCAGCTCCAAAAAATATAAAACTAAAGAAGCTAGTTCAAGTCCCTTTTCAGACAAGGAATTGTCTTTATGCAAGAGACCCTCTTCCTTAAGCTCCTCAATCTTTTGCTGTATCTTTTCTTTAAGCTCTCTTTGAAATTCAGGAATTCCTATATTTTTTTTAATGTAATCTGGCTCGTATCCAGAAACAAGTCTTATGATTGATTCACCGTAAATGTTTTTTGCAATCGAGTAATTTTTTACTAGCTGCTCAAACATCAATTCAGGACTAAAAGAATTTATGCCTTGATTGATTGCATCACTAATTAATTTTCCCTTGTCAATTGTTTTCTTGTCATTTTCAAGAACAGAGTGCATGAACTTCTCTTCAAGTTCTTGGAATGTCAGCTTTCCACTTAGCTCTTCTGCTTTGCTTATCTCTTTAATTTCAATCTTTTCGCTACCGATAATCACCAGCTTCTTGCCCTTCCAAGTGATTTTGCCATCTAGTGGATTCTACATTTTTATGAAATTGCTCTTTTATGTATTCTTCTACACTTTCAAGATACCTAACACTAGGCTTTAGCCTTATCCTGTGGGACAAAACAGAAACAAGCACATCTTTAATGTCATCAAACTGAACATTTTTCCTTCCTTTTAGCAAAGCATTTGATTGTGCTCTTTCATACAAACCAATAGAAGCTCTTACACTTGGTTTTTTTTCAAGCTTATCATCATTTCTTAATAACCTTATAAAATAAACTATTAGATTAAGCAGCTCATCGCTAACATTTACAATTTTCTTTCCTTTCATCAAAACAATTTCTTTTTCCACATCAATGCTTTCAGGATAATCCATGTAAATAATATCAAATCTATCGAGCAGTACATCACTTAGCCTTTCAGTTGAAGTATCTTCTGGATTCATTGTTCCAATAAAAATAAAGTTAATATCAAAATCAACATCATAAGAGCCAATAGTTGCTTTCCTCTCTT
>CAZRRL010000087.1:0-5321 GCA_964602555.1 uncultured Methanosarcinales archaeon
CGGGTGAGAGCCTTGGCAAGGCCCTATCATAGCCACTAGATCACTGGCGCATTATAAAAATGGGCCTGACCAGATTCGAACTGGTGACCTACACCGTGCTTAAAGCTTTGTAAGGGTGTTGTCATTTGCGGAACCCTGATATATGTTAAACCGCTAGACCACAGGCCCATGCCAGATTTTGTATCAAAAGACTATATAAAAATGTTTTGGCTTTAGATTGTGACTAAAATTTTGGAATTGCCGCAGTAGAAATAGCTTTTAGCATTCTTTAAGTTTAAGTATTTTTTTATTCTGTTCAATTGCTTTTTAGCCTTTAAAATTCTATGTGAGCATTTAACTTCGTATAAATCAAAGCTCTGGCCTTTTCTTGCTATTATATCAATTTCCCCTAAAGAGCGTTTAGAGTACTTGACAGGCACATTCACAGATATAGAATCATAGTTATATTTAATTTTATTACTAAGCTCTAAAACATACTTATCGTGTTTAGATAATTTGAGGTTTTTCATCAAACGTCAAACTTAGATATGTAGTAATTTAAATAAATTTCGGTTTTTAATTAGTTAGAATTTATATTAATTTCCAATTTGTCAAAAACCACCAATCATATGTCTGTAAATGCTTTACATTTCCGATCACACTCGGAAATCCTCGATAAATTGTTTCACAATTTTCGATGGTCATCGAAAATCTTTGATTTTCGAGACTTTGATTTCCGATGGATTGTGGCATGATTACTTAACCTGACAATTATGGTGGTTTTTGAGCAGTGAGATGCGAGAGCTCGCTCTCGCTCGCTCATTTCAAGGAATTCCGCAATAAGTTTGTGGTTGAGTTTACGAAACAACCAATCATAGATAAGGTGGAATTCCGATGTTTAAAAGTGCTATAATTTACTGTAAAGTGTAATTAAGTCAGCTTCTTTGCATGTTTTATCGACTCATTAAAATCTTCCAAAGTTAGATTGCTTTCTATACCTCTTTGTTTCATTAAATCATAAAAGTCTCCAATATACATGTCTGCAAATTTTGCAGCTTGCCCAATAGAAAATTTTCCTTTTATATAAAGTTCTAGTGCTTTTTCTTTTTTATCTTCTTGTATACCTTTTTGTAATATGGTTCTAAAAGCAGTAGATTTATCTAAATTAAACATCTTACTCACTTTTTTTATATATTCAAGGCTTTCTGAACCAAGTCTTGCTGTAACAGATACCAATTTAGTCATTTTTCTCACCTAAATAATTCAAAGCTTCGTAAATTAACTCATTTTTATATCTTCCATATATACTTAATTCTCTTATCATTTGTTTTGCTTCATTTTTCATAACAAGTTTTGCATCGAACGCTGTTATAACAAAGGTTAAGGCTGTCATAAATGGAATTTTATATATTTTGCATATGTTTATTGCTTTATGATCATCTATTGCCAAAATATCTGCATTTTCTTGTAAAAATAAGGTTATAGCTTCCGCTTCTCCTTTTTCTAAACCAAATTCATCAATAATTTCATTGACTTTTTTTTCTTCCTTTATTTTCTTAATATTGATCATTTTTTTATTAATTTTATCTTCTATTAAATAAGAGTCCTTAGACTTTACCTTTTTGCCTTCAAGCACAGATTCATTATAAATTTCCTGTGAAATAATAAACTTAAAATTTTTAACTAATCTGTCAAGCAAAACAATTTTTTGCAGTAAAATCAAAGTTGAAGCGTCTGAAACAATAATCTTCTTCATTTATTACATTGTAATACATTGTTATATTTAAAATTTTCGCTTTTTAGAAATCAAGTTTTAATCAAAAACAAATGAGCTAAAGCTATGTTAACTTTTAGGAATCATGCCACACAGCAACTAAAAAGAAATATTTATAAATATATAGAATTAGGGCTTCTGCATGAAAATAAAATTTTACATAATTTTTTTGATTTTCATTTTTTCTTTTATGTTAATCAGCAGTTGTTCAAAGAATATAATCGATGCAAAAACTGACCAAAATAAAAATCAAACTATTAAAAAGGAAGCTTTAACCAAGCCTCAATCTAGTGATGATTGCAAAAAATTAGATTCGCAGCAGCAAGTCGAATGTTATGCCAAATTTGGGTTACAGAACAATAATCCTTATCTTTGTGATGAGATTTTAGATTCTGATTACAAAGCTCAATGTTACAATAGAATTGCATTATCTGCTCAAGATATTTCTATATGCAATAATCTTAAGTATATTAATGACAAAAATGCTTGCTATAAAAAAATAGCTGAAAAAACTCAGAATATTATAGTTTGTGATAATATTCCCGAGGGTGATGAGGATAGGGATGATTGCTATAGTTCAGTAGCATATGATAAATTAGATACTACGATTTGCGAAAAAATTCCTGATCAAAAGACTAGAGAGTCGTGTTATAACAGTATAGCAAGAAAAAAACAAGGTACTGATTTTTGTAAGACAATTCAGGAAACTTTAGATAGGGACAAATGTTATTATATTGTAGCTATTGAAAAAAATGAAAGTAACATATGCAGTTTTATACAAAATACTGATGAAATTACTTCATGCTACTTCTCTCTGGCTATAATAAAGCAGGACGTAAGCATATGCGATGAAATTAAAAACAAAGATAATAAAGATTCTTGCTATGTAAACTATGCAAATCTAGTTCCAAAAAATTAGCCATAAGTATTTGTTCAATAACGTTACAACAATTTAAAGTAGATACTATAAATCATTGGTCTACTTATTTTTACCATTTCTATTTATATTATTTTCTAAAAAAATAGAAAGATTTATAAATAAATAATCTTTGAATAAGAAAGATGAAAAGAACAGAGGAAGTTTACAGGGAAATATTATACCAAGCTGAAAAAGGAAATAATTTACTTACCCAAAAGGCTATATCAGATAAACTAAAGATATCTTTATCCAATGTCAGCAATGCAATAGCTCCATTGAGGAGGATGAATGCTGTCAAAGTAAAAAAAATGTGCTTTCACATAATAAATCAAAGAAAAATACTTTATCATTGGTCGTCAATCAGGAATTTGACAAAAGACATAATTTATTCAACAAGAGCTGAAAAAAGTATCGTTGATATAGAGAAATCCATGCCAGATTCTGTTGTGTTTACAGCTTATTCTGGTTATAGGCTAAGGTTTGGCGATGCACCTGCAGATTACACGGAGGTTTATATTTACAGTGATGACATAGCAGAACTTAAAAAAAGATTTCCAGTGTCAAAGAATATACCAAATATTTTTGTACTTAAAAAGGATAAGAATATAGATAAATACGGCAAAATAGCAACAAATTCAAACATATTTGTTGATCTCTGGAATTTGCCTGAGTGGTATGCTCAGGAATTCATCAAAGCCATGGAGCAAAAATGGAATATTGGAGCACAGCAATAACACAAAAAAGTTGGGATGTTTTGCAAAGAATAAGAAAGGAATTTAATTTTATACTTATAGGTGGATGGGCTGCTTACTTATGGGCGAAATCACATAAATCAAAGGATGTAGACATTGTAATAGGTTATAAAGAGCTAGAAAAATTAAAAGTAAACTACAACCTTATAAAGAATAACATACTCAAAAAATATGAAATAAAGATAGAAAATATCGATGTTGATATCTATCTCCCTTTTTACTCGAAGCTTCCATTATTGGAGAACATTGATAATTATGTTTCGAAAATAGAAGGTTTTAGGCTAGTAAAACCTGAAGCTTTATTAATTTTAAAACAGGCTGCTGAGCTTAATAGAGGCAATACAGAAAAAGGGTTGAAGGATAGAATAGATATAATTGATTTGCTTTTAAAATGTGAAATAAATTTTAAGTATTATAAACATATTATTGAGAAAGAGAAGCTAACAATTTATAAAAATAGGCTTATTGAAATTATCACTAAATTTAATGAAATCAAATATTTTGATTTAAACCCTAGACAATTCAAATTAAAAAAAGAGGAAATATTGAGAAATTTAAGAAAGGTTTAGATTATGCTAAAAGATGTTAGTGATATTAATTTTCTGTATTTTGTTCATAAAAATACTCACACCTTGCAAATATAATAAAGAGCATAATAAAGAGGTCTGTTTTCATGTGGTAGGCTACCGCCAGTAGAAAGAGTCGATCGATAGTTACCACACGTTCTGCCTTCCCCAGCAGAACCTGGTCCTCCATTACAACCTGAATCCCACTGATGAGTGTGAGCCGGCATTTGAGCGACTGTAAGAATAACTGTATTTGCTCCACCAGTAGCACCAAGTGAATAACTATCTCCAGCACCAACAACAAATCTATCTCTTAAATTGGGTGTTCCAAGAGTTCCATCACACAATTACCCAAAAACAATTTTTTTAGTATGATAAATCATTTCTTGGCAAGTTTTTATTAAATTTTTAATTTTAGTTTCATCATCTATAGAAATCTTGACTCCATAAGTATATTCCTCTCTCATATCAATAATTGTATTTTCCTCAATTTCTTGAATTCTGCAATTTCTTTACTGGATTTTCGTATGCACCATTCAACATGCTTAGATGCCTGTGACATTTCTTATTACCTCTACATATTTGTCTTGGCCATATAACACAACAGCATTTCTAACAATGTCTATTATAACTTCTTTTTTCTCTTTAATATTTTTAATAATGTCTTCTTCTGTCAGTTCAATTGAATGAATTTTCTTTGGCAATAACTCACGCTTTTCTTCAATTAGTTTATGAACTTCTTTAAAATCTTCTTTTTTTATTACTATCATAATATCTATATCACTTGCTTTGGCGTAATTCTTCAGTATAGAACCAAACAGCATTACTATTCTGCCTTTTTTAAATAATTCTTTGAATTCCTCTTGCCATCTTTTAAAGTTATTAGCTTCATCACTAAGCAAGAAAGCCATCAGCTTGTTTACATAATCATCATTAAGCCGTAGCTTATAGATTATGGATTTGCCAATCTTTTTGTCTTCTAATATGCCTTCCTTCAACAGCCTTTTGAATATCTTTTGGGCTCCCACATGACTTATGTTCAATTCCTTGCTTATAGAATTAGCATTGTAGTAAGCAGAAAAATCTTTAAATAAAATAAGCAATGTTTCTCTTTCCTTTTGAGTTAAAGATAACATAGTAACTTAAAGTTACTATATAGCAACTTACAGTTACTATATAAAACTTTCTGTTTTAGCTCTGCAGAATGAGTCTATAATCACGGGAGAAAAAAGAAAATTAATTGTAAAACTAGCTAAAACAAATCTGTAAAAAAATATTCCAAAAAATCTTGGCCATATTCTTTTTTCTTGGTAAAGAAAATAATACATAGG
>CAZRRL010000088.1:0-5295 GCA_964602555.1 uncultured Methanosarcinales archaeon
TTCTCTAAATCTTTTTGTTTACTCAACTCTTCTTGCTTGATTATTTCTTCTTCTTTCAACCTTTTTTCTTCCTCAGGCTTTCTTTTATCTAACTCCTTTTGCTTCCTTAAGTCTTCTTGCTTTCTGAATTCTGCTTCCCTTTGTTTCGCTTCTAATTCTTTCTTTTTGCTTATCTCTTCTTCACTTCTTTTTCTCTCACCTTCTTCCCTTAGTTTTTCTAACTCTTTAAACTTTCTTATCTCTTCATCTCCTATAAGCTTCTCTCGTCTCTCTTTTTCCTTTTGTAAAGCAATCTGCTTCCTTTCTTCAGATGTTTTATACAACCCAATTTTGTGGAAGAACTCCTTAAGCCTTTTCCTTCTTTCTTTCCTTAACATTTTTCTTTCTAACTCATTTCTTTTTCTTTCATCCTCTTTTAGTTTTCTTGAATCTTCTTCCCTTCTTTTTTGCTCTTCCTCTTGCCTTTCTAGTTCTTTTTGCTTCTTTTGCTCTTCTTCTCTTTTCTTTTTTTCTTCTTCTAATCTTTGTCCTTCTAACTCTCTTTGCCTTCTTAATTCTTCTACATCAATCTCTACTTTTTCTTTTTTCTTTTTTGCAATTACTAAAGTGCCGCTTACCCACTCATAGAGATAAGCGCCAATAAAAAAGTAAAAGTATGCTATTACAGCAAACATTAGGAGTATTGTCGTTAATGACAAACCAAGGCATAATATATTATTCTTGCAAAATTGCACAAAGCTTTCTTCTGTCTCAGGCCCAATAACCTCAAACAAGTAGCTTGCTGTTCCAATTGAGTTGCCTAAGCTGGTTTGTGCAGCAAAAACGTATGGACCTGGCTTCAAATTCTTGGGAATAGAAATTGTTTTAAAGAAAGAAGCCTGTGTTTGAACAACAACAGTTTCGCTTTCTGTTACAATTATGTTGCCATTTATATCCTTAACAAAGTATTCAACATCAACATTAACTGATTCGATGCTTTCAAGATTAAACAAGCGCACCTCAATTGTTGTGTCAGAACCTTGTTTGACTCTTCTTTCAATTGCAACTGGGTTTAAATTCATATCAAAAAGAACATTCTTTGTTTCAATCTCAATTACTATTGGGATTTCTTTTTCTGCTTGCTCAGATTTAACTTTTAATTTTCCAACATAAATGCCAGGCTGTTGCTCTATTTTTTGCTCACGAATAAAAGATGAGAAATTCAAGCTAACTATTTTTGTTTGGCCAGGCTTAATTATAAAAGTAGCTGAGTCAATTTTCACTATGTCTTCCAGTCCGAATGTTTCAACGTTTATGGTAATTGGACCTGTACCAGTGTTCATTATTCTAATTTGCTTTTCAATAAATTCGTTGCTTTTTATCAGAACTTTAAGTAAGATCTGGTCAATATCAAAATCGGGCTCTTTTTGGCTTACCCTTTTTATTAAATATGATTTATTTTGAATAAAAAATATTAAAGAACCCAAAATCAAAATAAGCACTAAAGCTAGTATCAAGAAAAATAATGGTTTTTTTATTTTATGTTCTGTGCGATGATGCGGATTTGTCCCAATGTAAATTGTTTTAACTTTGCCATCATGGCTTCTTACATTTTCATAATAATAAGGTCCAAGCTTTTTTCCATGTTTGTGTATGTACCTCTTAAATGCCAAATAATCTCACCCCAAGAAATTGTAAGAACTTAGAGTAGATACATAGAAATAACAACTAGATTCCATCAAAATCCACCTCTTTTTTTGTAGTGTAACAGTGTTGAAAGAACTCAAATTTGTATATTTAAATATATTTCGGTTAAAGTACAAAATTTGATTGGATTTTAAATAATTTTTAAAGAATTTAAGTTTATTTAATTGCTGTAAGATTCTATTTTTTTGTAGTGTAACAGCTTATTACTTTAATTTAAGATTTTTTACTTTTATTTCTTTTAGAACGCTTCACTTTTGAAACTAGTAAATATAGAGATAAAATTAATAACATAACAAATACAA
The DNA here is from genome assembly GCA_964602555.1 of uncultured Methanosarcinales archaeon. GTDB lineage: Archaea > Nanobdellota > Nanobdellia > Woesearchaeales > GW2011-AR4. The sequence goes on from CAZRRL010000088.1 coordinate 1,989, forward strand.
TTAACATAAACATCAGAATAATGTTTGATTTTACAGCTTTTTTTATAAGTGCTTCTTTTTTTATTATTCTAAACAATTCACTTGACACAGCAAATGAGTTCTCGTATCTTACTTCAATAATTGCAAGGTAATCATCAAGCCTCAAGGTTTTTGGTATGCTAAATGATTTAACAAATGATGCTTGCTTTTCAACAGCAAATGTTTCTGTGCTTTCATCAATGACATTGCCTCTTTTGTCTTTGATAATGTAAGTGGCTATAACATCAACCTTTCTTGCTGGACCAATGCTTAGCAATGTAATCTGTGCTTTCAAATCATTCCCAGCAACAACTTCCTTGTAATCTGGCAGAATATCTAGCTTCACATCAAACAAAACCTGTTCTGATTCAACATCAATAACAACATTAATAGATTTTCTTATTCCATCAGCTGTTATTTCTAATTCACCAAAATAAGAACCAAGTCTTCTACCAGTTATGCTCATTTCAACATCTTTTTCTTCACCAGGCTTAAGATTAAAACTGCTATCAGACAAGAAAACGAAATTATCAACTGTTAATACATTTAAATCAAAGCTTAGTGGCTCGTTGCCTGTGTTTGCGATTTTAACTTTTTGTATTTTTGAAGCGCCTAGCTTCACCTTTTCTTTTATAGAACTTGGCCTTACAATGAAGTCTTTAGGTATTTGAGGTTTTTCTGTAATTGCAGTGAAATTAACAAGTGAGCCACCTCCACCACCTCCTGCAGCAGCTTCTCCTGCGCCACCACCTCCGCTAGGACCTTCCGAAGGACTTGGGCAGGCAGAACTTTTGCATAAATTACTGCAACAAAAACCACCTTCGCATTGGCTGGCTGATGTGCAAGGTTGGTCATTAGCTAGCAACCATGTATGGAAAAATCCTAGCCTGTTGATGTAAGATGTTGAGTTTATTACTTTAGCTATTATACCAATAGCCACTCCTAGTTTATAAGATGAGCTTGATAAGTTCTCACCACCGACAGAAACAATAACATTTTGCTTGTAACTTGTGCTGTTGATTTGAGCAGCAAAAACATTGGAAGCTAATAATATCAACATAAATACAAGAAATATGCTTATTTTCCCTTTTTTCATTAGATTTAAAATATTCCAATCAATCCTTTTTCTTTTTTTCGTTTTTAACAAGCTAAAACGGAAATTTTAAATATAAGCTTATTTGCTTCAATTATATGCGAAGGGGTGATACTCAACCTTACAGAACTGAAATGCATTTGTTTGAAAAGCCATTCTTTCAATATGCGATAGTTTTATCAATCATAGCTACTCTTATAATAAGCATTTTTGCCTTAGTTAATGTTTATCAAATAAAAAGAGTAATTATTCCAACAACAATTAATCTAAACGATTTTCTAAAGAAATTGACATCAAATGATGAAATGAAAAGCTATGTGGGAGTTGCTCCATTAAACGTTGTGCAAATAACTAACAATAATCTTGGTAACTTGCAGGCACAGATTGGTGGCTTAGACACATCTTATGTAGGAGATTTTATTATCCAATATACAGACAGAATTGTAATTTATGACTACAACAATAACAAAATAAAAACAAGTTTTAATTTACAGCAACAACAACCGCAGTTGCCAGCTGATCTCTTTACAAAATTGAATAAGCATAGCGAACTTAAAGTTTTGGAAAATCAGCAGCCAATTGGTGGCAAACTAGATGAAGCTTCATTAAGCACATTAAAGCAGCAATTCCCAGATGTTTATGCAAATGCAAAAGTCGGAGATTATTTGCTTAGATACCAGACAAAATTGATTATTTATGATTACAATAAAGATAGGATTATTAATACGGTTAATTTGGGCTGATAAATTAATAAAAAAGAATCCTATATATTTATGCTTCCACTTCTTCAAACTCTGTGAATTGTGCGGCAAATTTTAATGCCTCTAGAATATCTTCTTTTGCGAGATCAGGATAATCTCTAATTATTTCATCATAGCTGTAGCCCTCGCCCAAAAGATTTAGCACTATATAAACCGGTATTCTAGTTCCTTTAATTACAGGCTTGCCAACCATGATATTTGGATTAATTGTTATTCTTTTGTATTCTTTTAATTTTTGTTCCATTACGTATCACCAATTTTTAATAAAAACAAATAAACTTTAAATAATTAACTGAAAAAAATTGCTTTTTACGGTGCACAGCTCAATATCCATCCACCTGTTGAGCCTGCTCTAAATCCAACACAGCTTGAGTTGAAAGCTCCTATTGTCATATTACCAATGCTGCTGTTAGTCTTTAAAGTTGTGAAGTTGCCTTCAACTGATAATGTAGCTACTGGCGTTGTTGTGTTTATGCCTACCCTTCCTGCACTGTCAACAAACAAATCACCGCTTCTTGTTGGCTGTGATGTAACATTCAATGTTCCAGCAACTTGTAGAATTTGAACTGGATAAGTAACATTAACTCCAACTCTGCCATCTACAGCATAAAGTGTGCTGTTTAATGACACATTACCAAGTACATGTAGTTGGTATATTGGTGTTGTCGTCCCGATGCCAACGTTGCCTTATATCTCTATGCCTTCTCTTACAGCTTCTCTAACAATTGTAGGTTCTTTTTTCCTTGCTTCAAACTCATCTGGGGTATAGCAAAGCATATCGACAGCATATTTCAGGTTCCATTTAGGTCTTAGAACTGTAGCACGTTTATATGATTTAAGATTTTTGAATTGAGACGATACAATAATTAGGTCTACATCGCTAAATTTATTATATCTATTCTTGCTCCTGCTCCCAAAAAATATTATTTTGTCTATATTATTTTCTTTTTTAAATTTCTTAAGAACCTTCACTAACCTATCTGTGCTTTTATCCATTTTATTGCCTTTTTTGACTTCTTTATAAAATCTTTACATCAGCCTCTACAAATTTTTTAGCTGGAATTACATCGGAAAAATCTGGATACCTATCCTCTACATAGATTGGATTTAAATCATTACCTATCTCAATAATATCCTTAGGTGCATTAAGCAAAGTAGCAAGTTTGACCAAATCATGCGTTTTCCATAATTTATCATTCTTCTTTAAATACACTGCTTTAAGTCCTTTCTCGACTGATTGATGGCAAAGATAAGCTGCAACATCAAATTTTTTTCCTTTGAAGTTGTACTCGGCACTGTCCAAATCAGACTTAGCTTGCATCATCCAATTATTTACTATTTCCTTCATTTTTCTTATATGTTTTTTGGTATCATATGATATTTATCTTTCTTTCTGTTTTAAATTCCAAATCTAAGGCGAACAGCTCAATATCCA
>CAZRRL010000089.1:0-5277 GCA_964602555.1 uncultured Methanosarcinales archaeon
GGCTCAAAAGTGCCTGGCGTAATTTCAGAAGCTGGATGATAAACTATTAAAGCATTGACATTAAAAGTTAAAAGAGAAAAAACTACTAACAATGCAAAGAATCTGCTATTTTTCATTACATACCTCTTTTTAAAGATTAATTTTTTAACTTGTATTTAATTTTTTTTGGTTATGAAAATTTTTTAGCCGCATGTAGCAACAACTAACTTCACAGGCTTTCCATTATATACCACTATTCTAGTAACTTTAACTAAAGTGCCGCTTGCACAGCTAAGAGTAGCAAATATCTCTACTTTTGGCTGTGGACTTCCGGGTGCGCATGTCACATAATGGGTTTCGTTATAGTCCCTTGCCCAGCCTGGCTGTGAGTTGTCACAAACTGCTCTAGCAACACTATCATAGAATGTGCAGCTATTCTTGCCATCACAATAAGCATGAACTATATTGTCATTTAAGTATGTGCAATCTTGCTCACAAGATGAGCCTGGCGCTAGCACAAAGTTTACTGTTGTATCTTGCTGATTGCTTACTATTATGTTGCTCTCTGTTTGAATTCCATAATTTGGATGCGAAACAACTAAGTTATATGTTCCACATGGCACACTAGCAAAATTATAAACGCCTTGCTGATCTGTTGTTGTGGATTGAATTGTTGTCAAGCCACTTTTAACACTTACTTCTGCTGATGCCACAGGTTGATTGTTTTGATCTTTGACAACACCAGATATAGAGCCTGAGCAAACTCCTAGACTGCAACATATTTTTATAGAATATGGATTGTTTACACAATCAGAAACATGGGCATTTGTATTTGATGATATAGTTGCTAAGCATGCATCATAGCCAGCATCATTACAATTTTGTGTTGTGTATGCGCATGACACCCCACCAGAAGAAGATAAACAAACCTTATTTTGATAATTTGTATAGTTATTTTGCTCAACATGTGCATTTGTTGCGCTAGATAATTTAAGAATATTAAAGCCAGCAGCGCAAGAGTTGTCTAAGCTATACTGTGTGCTTTGACAGCATACATTGTAAGCATAGTTGCTCAGGCTTGGAATTTCAGCATGGGCATTTGTTGCTGCTGAAATTTTGAAAAGAGATGTACCACTGCAAGTTGTAGTTACTTGACAATTTAAGTCGCTTGCTCCTATAACTAAGCTTAGCCCAAGCAAGAACATCAAAATGCTTATTATTGCTAATCTATCACTCATCTTTTTTATTAATAAATTTATTTGATAATATTTTTCTTTCATATCCTTCTATAAAAAGCTTTCTAAATTTTTGTGTCTAAGTGTTTACTTATGAACAAAAGAAGTCAGAATAAGAAGATATTTATATTAGTTTCATGAAGAATAAGTTTAAAGTGAAAAGAGGTAACAGAAAGACTCAGATTAGTTCTGAGGTCTTTGTTTATATACTAACTACAGTAATTGTTGGTGTGATTCTCGTTATGGGTTATAGATATGTTTCTTCTACAAAAGAGAGCGTTAGCAAGACAGACTTAATATCCTTGAAAAACAAGCTTACATCTGACATTAAAACAATTAGCCAAGACTATGGCAGATTCAAAAAGTTTTCTTATTCTCTTTCTGCACCAATCGAGTTATGCCTATTAAATCTAGAAAGGAAGAATGAAATACTACAAAGCGAGCTCATTAATTTTTATCCATTAATTAAGGATAGCCTGCAAAGTGGTAGTAGCAAAAATACATTTTTAGTAGGCAACCAAATCTTTGACTCTTATTTTGCTGGAAATATTGAGATAAACCATTACCCTTACTTTAAATGCCTAAAGCCGCAAGCTGGAGAAATAAGCTTTGGCATTGAAGGGCTTGGCAATAAAGCATTGATTTTGACTGAATTTAAAGCTTCTGCTTCTTTAGACGCTAACCGAAGGATTGAGCTTGAGTCGACAGATGATATTATTAACTTAGTAATCAAAGAAGGCACAACTGCACAAGCAAATGGAAATAGTGTTGACAAAATTTCTGTAGAGATAGTAGAGCCTACAACAGTGAATACACAAGTAAATACACAAGAAAGCAAAGGCAGTGATATTTACAAATTTGAGCCTTCTGGTGCTGTTTTTAATCCGCCAATTGAACTAAGGATAGAATACAATCCAGCTGATATAGTTGGTTGTCCAAGTAGTTTAAATTTTTATCAATATAAGGATGATGGAACCTTAAAAGAAACAATTCCGTCAAAAGAAATTGACTGCAAAAACCACATTGCTGTCTTTGAAATAAATAGTTTTAGTTTTGGTTACATTGGAGTTCCATTACAAAAGCCTTTTTGTGGCAATGGAATTGTAGAGGAAGGTGAAGCTTGTGATGGAAATAACTTTTTAGGTTTGAAGTCATATTCATGCGAAGAATACAGCTCTAATTTCGCTAGTGGAAAATTAAGATGCACATCAAGTTGCAAGATAGATACAACTGGATGTGTACAAAAATCAAACTGTACAGACTCAGATAATGGATATAATATATATATTAAGGGAATTGTTTATGGTGAACCAAGTTCTATTTATGGGGATGATTATGCTGATGATTGGTGCACTCAAAGCGGTTTAAGAGAATATTATCTCGGTCAAAATTGTGAAATTCTATACAAAGATGTTAATTGTAGTTGCAGTTATGGTGCTTGTTTGAGATGTCCATTGCCCCCTCCTTGCCCAGTTCAATTAATTGTTGGAGATCCTAAGCCAGATGATCCTAACAGATGTCCTGGGTATATCTGCCCAATCTTTGATTGCAAATCTTATGGAGCAAATTATTGGTGTGGTAACTTAACCTTGTGGGACCTTGAATGTGAAGGAAGAGGAACAATAAAAAAACTTGATACGCCTTGTGATTTAGAAGGAAATTATTATTGTATTACTTGCCAAGAAGAAAATCAAACTTGCGGTAATGGCGTCCTTGACATTGGTGAACTATGTGATGGAAGATTATTTGGAGCAATAAATGATTGTACTGACTACAAAGAATTTAGTGGTGGTGTGTTAAAATGCACAAATTGCAAATTAGATATATCTGGTTGTATACTAAGACAACAAACAGTGTGCGGCAATAGAGTTTGTGAAACAGGTGAAAATGAAAGCAATTGTGAGCAAGATTGTGCACCTTGTACACTGGAAACTGGTCAATTATGTAATCCAAACACAAAACAATTAATCTACTATAAAGATGGTTGTGAAAGAAGCGATTTAATTTTAAAAGGTTACATAAAAGATTTAACTTTATGTCAAGTGTGTGGAAATAAAATAGCAGAAGCAAATGAAGAATGTGATGACGGCAATCTCGTTAATGGTGATGGATGTTCTAACTGCAAAAAAGAACCTTATGTGTTGGAATGTACTAAAGTAGCAGAAACTGGCTGTTCATGGAGTTATGATGATGAATGTGCTCAGTGGTCAAGAGGCGAGAGAAAAGGCTCATGCAGAGTTTTGGGTGTACCATTTTTGAATATTGGAGATGGATATGTGTGCTATGAGGACGTAAAGACAGAATGTTCAATAAGCGCAATATGTCCAGCTGGTTACTCTGTTGTATCTAAAAAATCTTGCATTTCACCTTCTTGCGCTAATACAGACACTAATTGTGGTACTTATCCAAATTGTGTTGATTGTACTAAATCTGGTCAAAAATGTCAAAATGGGAACTGTGTGAATCAAGAACATAATTGCTATGTAAAAGTAAATGGTGTTGTAGTTAAATCTATTTACGCAATTGATAGAAATGATTGTTATATTAAAACAAGCTTCGGGAGCAAAAATTGTGAAGTATACAATTCCTTCTTTAAGGAAGGTGAAAACTTATTAGAACAATATTTTGGTACCACTGATAGGGTTAACTCTGATAAATGTGTAAAGACGACATGTACTGACTCTGATAACGGAAAAAATTATTATTTAAGAGGTGAAACAAGGAGTGTTAGTGATTTAAATGGCGATGTCAGAATAATGGACTCTTGCTTTAGTGAGAATACACTATGGGAACGATATTGTGATTATTTAGGCAATATACAATTAGTTTCATATACATGTCCAAATGGCTGCAAAGAAGGTGCTTGTGTAAATCAAACTTGTGCCACTAAAGGAACTATTTGTGGAGGACCAAATCAAATTTCTTGCTGTTCTGGTCTAACTTGCAAGTTTGATGAAATTCCGCCAACTTGGGTGTCTATACCTGAAAGAAGCGGCAAGTGTATAAATTTATCTGAGGTAATATGTGGCAATAATATAATTGAAGGCACAGAGCAATGCGATGGAACTAACTTTGGCGGTAAATTATGTTCATCTTTAGGCTATGCTTTAGGTATACTTAGATGTACTTCAACATGCCAGCTTGATACCTCTGGTTGCACACCAAAGACTTGTGGGAATAAAGTATGCGATCAAGGAGAAACTCAAGTTAATTGTCCTGGAGATTGCCAATTATTAAAAGAAAATGTGAAATGTGTTTTTGAAGGTACAAACTATGAGCAAAACTGTTATCCTGACAGTGCAGAAAGTACTAAATGTTCTGGCATAGGATCTTGCATAGCTACTGCTATTGGCAAAAAAGGAGAAATAGTTACTTGGAAAAGCTCTTGTGGAGGTTATCAATATACAACTATAGATGGTCAAGAAGAAAATGCTTACTTTAAATGTGCAGCAGTTTGCGGCAATGGTATCATTGAAGGAAATGAGCAATGCGATGGCAAAAACTTTAGTGGAAAAACATGCCAAACTTATGGATTTTCAGGTGGAAATTTAACTTGTAATTCCAATTGTACTACTATATCAACTCAAAATTGCATCAAATCTTATTGCAAAGAAACAGATAATGGTTATGACATTTATGTTAGAGGAATTACTTACTCTGATGCTGGTTATTCATCTCTGTACACCTTTTATCTTCCATATCGTGGCTTATCTGATTACTGCTCAGACAATTACACACTTATAGAATATGGGTGTAATGAAGATAAAACTAGCTTCGGCGAAAGAAAATATACATGCGAGTTTGGTTGTTATGCTGGAGCTTGTTTGAAAAGTGATAGTTGCATAGATTCTGATAATAAATATGAACCTTACCAAGATATATTCATCAAAGGAACGGTTATATATAATGGAAAATATTACACTGATTATTGCACTACTCTAACTTCTTTAATGGAACAGCAATGCATAAATTTTGATGGAACAATTCAATGGTCAGAAGGCGAACGTAATTGTCCAAACGGCTGCAAAGATGGTAAATGTATAAGAGCAATTTGTGGTGATGG
>CAZRRL010000090.1:0-5237 GCA_964602555.1 uncultured Methanosarcinales archaeon
TAGTGGCTATGATAGGGCCTTGCCAAGGCTCTCACCCGAGAATTTTAGCAATGCTGAAATCGGGATTTCGAATCTCGGCTGGCGCATTTATTTTCAGATTAAGAAAACTAATTTTCACACTCAATAACTCTTTTCTCAGTAACTATCAAATCAACAGGCACGTCATGCATTTCTCTTGGTATCTTATCAATTACTTGAAAATCAAAAGCTAGGCCTATTTTTATTGCCTTTGGCACTTTTGCTAGAAATTTGTCGTAATACCCAAAACCATAGCCTATTCGATGTCCCTTTATATCAAAAACAATACCAGGCACTAAAACTAAGTTAATGTTTTTATAAGCTATTTTAGTTACTTCAATTGGTTCAAGAACCTTGAATTTACTGCTTAGGAGTAAACTGTCAAAATCGATAATTATTGATGGCTCAATTTCATTTTGCACAACTTTTGGAACAACAACTGTCTTATTTTTTAATGCCTCTTTAATCATATCATGTGTGTGTACTTCATTGTTAAAAGAAACAAAAAACATTATTGTCTTTGATTTTTTATAATGTTCAATATCGAATAATTTTTTTTCTATTATCTTGCTTTTTTCTGTTATTTCTTGTTGTGAACATGAATTACGTTTTTCTAATATTGTTTCTTTGAGTTGATTTTTCATAGTGATGTGGAATATACCAGCTCTAATCCTCTACTTTGAGTGCGATAATAAAGCTTAATTGGATTTCTTTTTAGATCTTGAATATCAAAACCTGCTTTCTCTTCTGTTAGAATTTTTTGCACAATCTGTGCCAGACCTTTCGTGAATTGTATGCTATTTACTGTTAGAGCTACTGAAGTTCTTTGTTGCAAAGACAGATAAAAAGCTGCAGCATATAATTGGAGCCACCTCTCATTTGCCACAATTAAGCCCTGTTCTGAAGGCGGTAAAATATCAAATAACTTTTTGTATATTGCAGAATAAGCCTCATTGTCGCTTGGAATAAAAATTTTAGACTTTGTTGTTCTTAAGGTAGTATAAATATTATCAGATATGTTTTCAAGTAAAGACTTTTTTTTTAGTTGTTTTCTCAAATATTTTTTAGGGACCTTTTTTAATTCATCATTCAGAAATTTTTGTTTTTTGCCTATTGTTGCAACTAAATTCTGAAAATCTGCAATTGTTGCTTTAACTGTAAAGGTATTGTCTTCTTGTATAAATTCTAAAAATTCTTCTGTTGATTCTTTAGCTGAAGTCAGTACACTACTGCTTAATTGACTATAGTTTTTAGTGTCATAAATATAATAAAAAAAAAGGTCTAGACCTTCTATACTAGAATCAAATAATACAACTTGTTCAAGTTTTGATATCTCTAATAAAGTTGGCATAAACTGTAGAATAACTAAACAATATAAAAACTTAATCCCTTCCGATTAAATCTGCTGTTCCTGCACCTAAAGATGCAAGAACTGACGTTACGGCAATCTGCTTGTATAATCCAGCAAGATCTGACAAATTAATCTGATTAAACAAAAAGAATATAATTAATATAACTAATATTGACGTAAGATATATCGCAGTTGCTCTTCTTGGTAGTATTTTAATTAGCCTTTTTTCCTTAATTTCTCTATAACCAGTCTCGTACATTAAAATTATTATTAATATGTAAGAAAAAATTATTAGAACAGTTGCCCTTGTTACTGTTATTTCTTTTGCTACCTCTTTGCCGTATAAGAATGCAAAATGGGCAACAACACCAATAAATGCACCTATAATTCCTTTATTCAAGTCCTTAAAATTTATTGCCATCAATGGCTTTGTTTTTACTTCGTCTTTAATTTCTTTTTCGATTCTTTCAAGTTTTTCTGTTTCTTTTTCTATTTTCTTCTCTTCTTCTATAATAATGTCTTCTTTTTTCTCTATTGTTTTTTCTTCATCTTCGATGTCCTCGATTTTGTTATTCACATTTTTTTCAGCAAGAATTTCGAGTTCATGCAAATCCTTACTAATTGGTTCAGATTCTTGATTTTTTGTTATTTGTTTTGTGTATCTACCTTTTTTAGTGCGCCTTTTAGAAAGAATTTTGCGTTTGCCTCTTTTTTTAACCATAATAGACAATTTTTTATTTAAAATATTTAAATTTATTTATTTTAATTAATTTTCATATTATTTTTTCTTAAGAATTAATTCTTTTTAATTCTATTTTTAATAATTGTTTTAATGATTCTATGGCAACTTCTATCTGCTTGTCGTTAGGCTCTTTTGTAGTTATTTTTTGCAGTAATAAACCTGGCAATGAAATTAATTTGAAAAGGGCATTGTTTTGTTTTTTATCACTTACTTTTAATATTTCATAAGAAACGCCTGCAATTAGCGGTATTAGCAGTATCCTTATAGGAAATAAAATGCTTTTTCTAATCCACACATTGAGTTCTAAGAAATTTGGATAATAAAGCAATATAATTGATGGTAATATAGAGAAAATAAGAATGCTTATAACAAACACTATTAATAAGAATGATGTTCCGCATCTCGGATGCAAAGTCGTGAATTTTTTGACATTTTCTATGTTAAGTTTTTTGCCTTTCTCATAGCAATGTATTGCCTTGTGCTCTGCTCCATGGTACTGAAACAATATTCGTACATCTTTTATAAAAGAAATCAATACAATATAAACCAAAAAAATAGCTATTCTTAAAATTCCATCAATAATATTAAATGTTACAGGATTTTTCTCTTCAGCAAACCCAATTAAGTTTGTTAAAAAATATGGCAAAGCTATAAAAAATAAAATTACAAATCCTACGGAAATGAAAATTGTTATTATAAATTCATTTCTTCCAATTTTCTCTTCTTTAGGAGCTGCTTGTTGAGCAGACCATATCAAAGATTTTATGCCAATAATAAGCATCTCAACAAGATTTACAAAACCTCTTATAAAATGCCATTTCAAGAAAGAATATTTTTTCTTAGGAATTTTACCTTTTTTTGTTATAATTTTCTTATTTTTTCTGACAGCGACTAAGTAGTTATGCAAACCTCTTATCATAACACCTTCAATAACTGCCTGTCCGCCAACATTAGTTTTTTTATTAGCCATTTAAAATTAGAATTTTTTATATTGTTTTAAATAATTATTGATTTTTAATTCCAAAAACTTTAAATGCCTTGATATATTCTGAATTATAAAATGAAATGCCCTTATTGCAGTTATGAAGAAACGCAAGTTATTGATACTCGAGAGACTGAAAATTTAGAGGCAACAAGGAGAAGAAGAGAATGTTTGAAATGTAACAAAAGATTTACGACATACGAAAGAGTTGAAGGAGCTGACATCGTAGTTGTTAAAAAAGATGGGAGAAGAGAGCGTTTTGAAAGACAAAAATTACTTAACGGTATTTTAAAAGCCTGTGAAAAAAGACCTATAAGCTTGGACAAAATTGAAAAGCTTGTTGATGAAGTTGAGTCTGATTTGAGAAAAAGAGATTCAGTTGAAGTTGAAAGCAAAATAATTGGAGAACTGGCAATGAAAAAGCTTAAATCACTTGATAAAGTTGCTTACATAAGGTTTGCTTCTGTTTATAGGGAATTTGAAGATTTAGATAGATTTGAGGAAGAACTAGAAAGATTGCAGAAGAAATAAAGTTTGGCATTTAACTTTTTTTCTCTATTTTTGGTATCCAACTAACTGAAATAAGCTCTGGTATCCAACTTGCAGTTTGAGCTAGGGCTTGTGGTACTTCTTGCTGTTTTTCTGCTAATTTATTATCTAGGTTTTCATTATTTTGTGCAAGCTCTGATGGAGAAAAACTACATGGTGGCATTAAGTCTGTAACAAGATACATTCCACCATTTTGTATGACATCTCGAATACGAGGTATGGTACCTTGAACACCATCATTTGTGTCCAAAAGATAAATCACATTGCTATTATGATCATAAACTGAAAATGGTGTTTGTAAAGGTTTGTTATTGCATATTCTATAAGTTAAAGTTATCTCAGCTTCTCCTTTTTCAGCATATGTTTTTTCGTCTATGCTATATCTATATACTCTAACAATTCTTATCCTAACATTTTCGTTACTAGGATCCCTAGGGTCTGGACCATCTGCTTCCTGCATATTAACAACTTTCATACCTTTAATCATTTTATTGTGATCTAACTGCTGTAAATTATTTTGTGCATAGACATTCGTAGAATAGAATGTTGTCAATAATGTAGCGATTCTAAGTAAAGTCTTAACATTCATTTTTTTCCTATATCACCTCTTTCATTTTTTACTTATACTTTGATTCTTCATTGCGGTTATTGAAATCTACACCTAACAAAGTTTGAAGAAAATCTTCAAATTTTTTTTCGTTAGAGTTTAGTTTTGTCTTTTGTACCAATTTTAACACCTCCAATCTTGTTAGAAAAAAAGTAAGGTTAAAATCGGCAATTAACACATCACTTTATGGATAGGTCTAATAATACACAGAATACTATTTCCTAGCCATGTGTTATTTGCCATATTTTAGATAGAATTATTAAACTTGTATTTAAACTTTTCGTTTTTGTCCATTCCAAAGTAGTTACATACTTTATGGAAAAGTTTATTATGGTTTTGTAAAACATGGCATTTATGATAATCGGTCTAACAGGCAAAAACGCAGCCGGCAAAGGCGAAGTTGCAAATTATTTAAAAACAAAAGGATTTATTTATTATTCGCTTTCTGATATTCTTAGAGAAGAGGCAACGAAAAGAGATATTAAGCATTCTAGAGATAATTTAATTAACCTTGGAAATGAATTAAGGAAAAAATTTGGCTCAGCTTATTTAGCGCAGCAAATTAATAAAAAAATAAAAAATCAATTAAAAATGAATAAAAAACAAAATCTTGTTGTTGACAGCATAAGAAGCCCTTATGAAGCAAAAGAATTGATGAAAAACAAAGATTTTTTATTAATTGGCATAGATGCGCCAATTGAATTGAGGTTTGAAAGGTTGCGAAAAAGGAATAGGCTTGGTGATGCCAAAACATTAGAAGAATTTAAAAAGCAGGAGCAAAGAGAAAATTTAAGAAATAAAGCCAATCAACAGCTTAATGAAACTTTTAAGTTGGCAGAAAAAATTATTATCAATGATGGAACTTTAAATGCATTGCATAAAAAAATAGGTAAACTATTAACAGAAATCAAAAAAGCATAAGTATTATTATTTTTTAAAAATTATACTGAAAGAGATAAAATACTGCGTTGTGTAAGATAAAAAGCAT
>CAZRRL010000091.1:0-5147 GCA_964602555.1 uncultured Methanosarcinales archaeon
TAGTAATCTTCTTTATTTTCGCCTTTGTAGGCATAAATCTTAATGCCATCTTTTGCTAATGCAGCCGCAACATCATCTTGCGTGCTCAATGGATTGCAGGAACAGGCAACAACATCTGCCCCACCAGCAATAAGTGTTTTTATTAAAACAGCAGTTTCTTTAGTTATATGCAAACAGCTACCTATTCTTATACTTTTTAAAGGTTTATCTTTAGCGAATCTCTCTCTAACTTTGAGCAGAGCACCCATCTGCATTTCAGCCCATTCAATATTCAATTTTCCCTGCTCTGCAAGCTTTATATCCCTAACTTCGTAAGTTAAACCTGTATGCATAAAATTCACCTAGATCAAGTAATTTATAAACATTTATATAGTTTTTTGAATAAAAATTGTAAAATATCTATTATTTTAATAAAAAATTGAACAAAAATAGTAAAATTTAAATATTAGCTGTAAAATTTACAATTAGGTTAGAGGCTCTCTGAAAACCCCCTTTAGCGCTTTCTAGCTTATAATGCCAGAGGGCCTTTAAAACTATGAAAATAGACAACAAAGATGAAAGGATAATAGAAATTTTAAAGCAGGATTCTAGATTATCGATAAGAGAAATATCCAAGCTTACTAAAATAAGGCCTAGCACAGTACACCAAAGAATTCAAAAGCTTATTGAGAATGATATTATTGAAAAATTTACGATAAAGCTAAATAACAAAGCAATAAGAGAAAATTTTATTGTTTTTATGCTTGTAAAAGGGGGCACAACTGAGTACATAGACAACAAACTTCTTAATAATAAACATATCAAAGAAGTTTTTGGAATTACTGGTGAATATGACATATTAATCAAACTTAAATTTGCCGGTGTAGAAGAGTTTCATGATTTTATCATCAATTTTAGAAAAGAAAAAAAAGAAATCCAATCGACTTTAACAATGATTGCAACAACCAATTTAAAAGAAGAAATCTAAAATTCTCTCATGTCCTTAAATTCTTTATATCTTTTCTCGATGTCGTCAATTGTTAAATTTTTAAGCCTATTCAAACTAAAATCTTCTGCATTGTAAGATGCAATCACACTTCCATAAACTATTGCTTTTCTGAAATTCTTCTCGCTCAAATATTTTGTTTTGGACATATAGCCGACAAAGCCGCCTCCAAAGCAATCACCACATCCTGTTGGATCTTTAATGACTTCCAAAGGATAGCTAGGCGCGCTAAAATGTTTGTTTTTTGTGAACAATAAAGCACCATGCTCGCCTTTCTTGATTATTACAGCTTTTGCGCCAAGGCTTAAAGCTTCATTAGCTGCTTTGACAAGATTGGCTGTTTCAAAAAGTTGCCTTGCTTCTCCGTCGTTAAGTAACAAAACATCTACTTCTTTGATAACTTTCACCAAAGACTTCCTTTTGTTATTTATCCAAAAGTTCATTGTATCAAGAACTACAAACTCCGGATTGTCAAGTTGCCTTAATGCCTGAAGCTGATGCTCTGGGTCAATGTTCGCTAAAAAAATATACTTTATGCCTTTGTATTTTTCAGGCACGTTCACTTTGAAATTCTCTAACGAATTAAGCTCTGTTTTTCTTGTCTTGGCCTCATTCATATCGTATTCGTAAAAGCCATCCCAATGAAATGTTTTGCCTGTCATCTTTAAACCATTAATGCTAATGTTTCTTTTTTTCAATAGCTCAATGTAATTTTTGGGAAAATCTTTGCCTACAACAGATATCAATGCTGGTTTTGAGAAGAAGCTTACAGCAAAAGATGCGTAAGTTGCACTTCCGCCTAGTGCTTTTTTAACTTTGCCAAATGGTGTCTCAATTGTATCAAGTGCAACTGTGCCAACAATTAAAACATCATCCATAGAAAAAAGATATTTTGTTGATTTTTAAAACTTGCTATATTTCAAACTTTGATGATATCTCTTGAAAAAATATTTACTCTTCATCACCCTCTTCAGTTTCATCTTCATTATCTTCACTTTCTTGATCTTCTTCATCTTCTACGTCATCGTTATAGTCATCATCTTCCTCGTCATCTTTGTCATTATAAGCATCGAAATCCTCATCTTCATCTTTTGCCATTTTTATCGATATATTTTATTTAACAACTAATTTAAAAAATTTTCGTTATTGATGTTTAGAAATTTTTTGATTATTAATACCACAGACTATCAAATTCATTTAGAAAGGCTTTTGCAATATTTTTGTCATGTATAACAATTAAGTTTTCGTCGTTTTTTGAATCAGCACTTAATGTTGGGTTAAAGCTGCCAGTTACAACAGTTTGATTATCGAAAATGAAAACCTTGTGATGCATTTTATACTTATTCGTATCTTTTTTGACCTCAAATCCAAATTCCTGTAATCTTTTAAATTGCGAAAATTTACTTGAAGACTGGCCAGAGTCAAATATACCTCTTACATCTAACCCATACTTCATAATCAAAGCATCTGCAATTTCCTCATTTGTAAAACTAAAGCTCATGAAATAAATGCTGCTCTTAGCATTTTTAATTAGGTCAATAATATTATTTGCACACTTATCCTCGGGGCAGAAATAGTTTTCTATTTTTATATTATTGATATACAAGTTTGGATATTCAACACTATCACCATTTCCAAATTTTTCATTCCATAATTCATAAAATTCATTTTGATAATTATTTGCCAATGCAGTTGAATAAATAACCACAACATTATTATTGTTGTTGTTGTTGTCGTTATATGTTGGATTAAATGAACCTGTTATAACAATGCTGTTATCAATGACGCAAAATTTGTTATGCATAAGTTGCTTGTTATCGTCTAACATTACACCTTCGCCTTTTATCTGTTCTTTGTAATTTGAACTGTCCATCACAACCTTGACATCAATAATTTTGCTTTTACTAGCTAACGCATTAATTATATTCTTCAAATCTATGTCATAGAATGCACAATAAACAGATGAATTTGCTAAGCTTATATGATTTTCAAATACCTTGCTGCAATCTTGCTTTGGACAGAAATAAACTTCCGGGTTTTTGGCTATTTCTTTGGGTATCTGTTTTGTTATTTTACCTGTTATTTGAGGTACACAACCACTTAAAAAAATGGCAATAATCATAAAATTCAGTGCAAAAAACGCTTTTGAATAGAAAAGTTTAAATATAAGTTTATCCATTTTAAAGTGATAATATATAAAAACTATTTTAAAGTGATAATTAAGTTACAATCTATCACCTCTTTTTTTCCCAGCAGGACAAAGTCAATTGTGAGCGAGTTCGAGTGAAATGCGAGAGCTCAACCGCATTCGACTGTTCTGCTCGGGTTTAAATTTATTTTCTCCTTTTAACACTTTTTTTAAAATTCTTAGCAGTGTACTTTCTTTTCACTAAAGAAGCAGCAACAAAACCAACTAAAAGGCCAATAATAAATACGCTTAATAATTTTTTATCTATGTCAATGTCATTATTCTCAATGCTTTTTTCCTTGCCATCGCTTTCCTTGAAATAAATATCAAGATTGCCAAGCTCTAAAGCATATTCTGAGTAAAGCAAAGCAGAGAACACATCGCTTTCTTTCAAAGAATTTGCATATTCATAATAGCTATAACCCAAAATCGGGAAAATGCCTTTTGAAGCTTCTCTTGCAATATTATTTTTTACTACCTCCAGCTTTCTATCAACAATGTTTTTGTACTGCTCATTCTCAACCCCAAACACGCTTAATATAATGTCAACATCCGCTTTTGCCTTGCTTGCTTGACTTAAACAAAGCTCGTAATTGCCATTTTCAAGCTCTTCATTTGCTTTGTCTATACTTTTTTTTATGCTGTCCAGCGTATTTGGAAAATATAGCTCCACATACTGCATTCTTTCATCTGCTTCGCTTATTTTATTCTGGCAGGATTTTTTAAGAACCTCTTTGTTTAAAATAAATGTCTTGCCTTTTTTGCCTAGAAATGTTGCCCATGAATAAGCTGAGTTAATTCTTTCAGAAGCGTAAGCTAGTGTTCTTGCAGCCCTGTCTGTCCTGTTTGTATTATTTAATATTTCAAAAGCTTGTTGAGCAGACTCTTCTGCTTCACTAAGTCTTTCCTTGACCACAATGTAAGCTTCTAAGTCTGTAATTGTTTTTTTCTCTTTTGATTCAACATTTTCCCTGAAATCTTTTATCACTTTGTTTAATTTTTTTATTTCATTTAATGCTTCATCTTTTGATAGATTTTTTGATAATAACAACAATGTCGAATATTCAACATTAGCGCCGAAGCAATAGCTTGCTGATGAGTAAAAAGTCTGTTTTTCAAATGCCTCTCTTCCCTTATTTGTCAGATTATATGCATTTTCCTTTAAAACAGAAACATTGAGTGTGTAATCCAAATTTATTGCTTCAGATTTCAGTTTATTGCTCCTATCGCATAAGTCTTTGGCCAAAGATTTCATCACATTTATGTATTCTTCGCTTATCTCAATATCCTTAAATCTCTGCTGTATATCTTTGCCTGTAAAGCTTTTTACAGCTTCGCTTAATGTTGACACCTCAACAATTTCTATGTCAAGCTCTTTTGAAAGATTTTTTAAGTCTGTTGTTGCATTGTTTGCCCTTACTATTATTTCTCCTGCCGGTATGAAGACTTTCTTTAAGCCGGATTTTTTTGCAGCCTCTATTTTTGCTTTCAAGCCGCCAACTGGCCCTACTAAGCCACCAGAGTTTATTGTTCCAGTTATGGCATAATTTTCATTCAGCTCAATATTTTCAAGCATAGCTACTGTTAGAACAGCAATTGAGGCGCCTGCGCTTGGCCCAGCAATAATTGCAGAATCTGCCGTTATTGTATAGAAAAAATCAATATCATCACATTCTTTCTCAATAAAATCACATGCTATTGCCTTTGCAAACCTTGTTGACATTTGAGTGTCTGTCCTTGTCAATGGAAATGTTTCAAGGAAGACTCTGCCAGAGCCTGGTTTTATTTCAAGATACAAATCAGCTATGCCACCTTCATATCCATCTTCTGTTTCTCTAACAGCCAATAGCTTCATATGTCCTTGTTTAGCTAGAACATTAGGTATTAAAATTAAATTTAATATTATAAATAAAAACAACAACCTTTTCATATGTCGAGAAAACTATGTGTCATTTAATAATTTTTGGATTAATA
>CAZRRL010000092.1:0-4940 GCA_964602555.1 uncultured Methanosarcinales archaeon
ATAATTAAAAGGGACTTTAAAAAGACGATTGAATTAATTTTGCAGAATAATGGAATTCTTGAAAATAAAATTAAGGAATATTTGAGTATCAATAAAAATAATTACGTAGGAGCATTAAGAATTATTCCACTTAAAACCAGAAAGTTATTTTTGCATTCTTATCAATCATTTTTATTTAATAAAATTGTTAGTGAATTTTTAAAAAATAAAACTAAGGTATTCAAAAATTTTAAAATTCCAATAATTGGATTTAACTTTGAATTAAAGTCCATTAAAAATCAAGAATTAAAAAATATAATTAAAAAAATTTTAGAAGAAGAAAAAATAAGCACAAGAGATTTTATAATAAACCAAATGCCGGAACTCACATCTGAAGGTAGCTTTAGGAATTTATTTTTCGAATTAAAAAATTTAAAAATTTCAGAAATTTCGAATGATGAGTTAAATAAAAATAAACAAAAAATAAAAATTAATTTCACTTTGCCAAAAAGCTGTTATGCAACTACTGCTATAGAATTTATTTTCCAATAACCTTGACAACTTCATCAAATATCTCTTTTGGCTTTTTTGAGGCATTTATATCTTTAAGCATTTTTTTATTTTTATAATATTCAATCAAAGGAGATGTTTCTTGCTGATAAACCTGAATCCTTTTTCTTATTGTTTCTGGCTCGTCATCTTTTCTTTGAACAAGCTCACCACCGCAATTATCACATATATTTTTCTTCTTTGGCTTCATTGTAATCAAATTATATAAAGCTCCGCATTTGCTGCACATCCTTCTTTGAGTTAACCTTTTTATAATTGTTTCTTCAGAAGCTACCAAATTTAAAACAAAATCTATTTTTTTCTTTAATTTCCACAGCACATTTTCAAGAAACTCTGCTTGGTCAACAGTTCTTGGGTAACCATCAAGTATAAAACCATTCCTGCAATCTTCTTGCCTCAAAGCTTTCTCTACTATCTTATTCACAACCATGTCTGGAACTAGCAAACCTTTCTCAACATATTGTATAAGCTCGCTGTTGCCACTTTTTATTTCATCCCTAAAAATATCGCCTGTGGAAATATGTGGGACCTTATATTTGTTAGCTAATAAATCTGACAAAGTTCCTTTACCAACTCCAGGTGGTCCAAATATAATTAATTGCATTTTAACCAAGATAACCCAAATCTTCTTTTATGTCAGACTCTGTCTTCCAAGAAGCCTTCATTTTTTTCACGAATTTTAGAAGTTCTAGTTTTAGCTGCTTCCACTCATTAAAAATATTACTTACAAAATTAACTTTCTCTTCTTCATTATGCTCTAAAGAAACTTCTATTGATTGCCTGTTAAAATTCATCAGTTTTCTGTATAGGTCGTACATTTGCTTTTTTTCTTCTTCATCAAAAAATCTTGTTTCATGCATTGCATAAAGGTTAGATGTGTCAGGCTGCAGGACTTCTTCTAGCATAGTTGTATAGAAATCAAGCTTTTCGGCTATTCTTCTAACTATTGCTCTAAGTAAAAAGTTTGTTTCCTCTAAGTCGCTTAACTCAAATTCAAAGTCTATATCTTTGAATTCTGGCAACTTAAATTTTTTCCTTAATTCACTGTATTGCTTTTCTATTTCTTTGTTTGGCATTTTGTTAAAGAGCCTCCGGGGGAAATTGCATCCCCGACCTGCGGATTTCATGCAGTAGCTACAAGTTTCGGCTAAAATATCCGCCGCAATAGCTACTATGCTACGGAGGCGTTAAAACATTTGAGAATAAAAAGTTTATTTAAATAATTTTTCAATTATTTTGGGTAAGACATAACCCATAATGAAAACAAAATCAACAAATACGAGAGCGACTTTTAGATTCCATAAGTGGAGAAAGTAAACCGCTTGCAATTGTTTTAATGAATATGTGGGCGAGGCAAAACTTAATGATAGGAAAAGTTTTGCCGAGCACTAAAATATGCCGAAGGCAAATTGAAATATAAAAATAAACTAATCAACAATTCAATTACTCCTCAAACCCAAATTGTCTTGGAAAGAATGGCTCTGGAACTGGCACAAATGTTCTTAACTGCAAGTATTGCTTGATCTTGGCTTGTATCCTGTAAACATCTCTCCAAAGCTCTTTTTCCCTTTTCTCTATTTCTGTATGTATTATTCTTTTCTCGTAGATTGGCTTCATATACTTCAAAAACCAGTGCTTTTCCCACTCGCCTTTGTAATCTGATTCAATTCTTGGTCTAAAGAAAATTTCTAGCTCACCATTTTGAGCAGTCATCTTTTTGCCTTGATGAACAACCTCAACATTTTGTAGATAAACAACATGTGCATCTACCTCCAAAAAATTTTTCAAGTAGCCGCTATACTTTCCTTCAGGAAATTTTTCTGCACGCCACCAAAACCAAAGCTCTTTGCCTCCTCGATGAATTCCTCTTTGATATACATTTTCAGAATATAAAGTCTCAATATCAGCATGGTCCTTTTCACCATCTTTGCCAAGCCATCCTTCTTCCAGCAGCATCTCATGAAGCATGATATACAAGTTCCTTAAAGAGAAAACATCTCTGTATTTCACCCTAAATTCTGGAATAGAAGCAATAATTCCCATGTAAATTTTCTTTGAAAAGTGTGTTTATAAAACTTTCTACTTTGGTTCACTTTTACAACCTTATTTAGTTACCACATTGAAGTATAAACAATTGTTTTTAAATATAAAGCCAGAGATTAAGGCTAATGGCTGAGTTAAAGAGAGTTCTTGGTTTTTGGACAATATTGTCTTTATCAATTGCCTCTATAATGGGCACTGGCTTATTTTTTGGTTCTGGAATTGGTTCAATACACTCCGGAAATGCTTCTTTACTCGCATGGGTTATATTAAGCATTATTGCCTTTTTTATTAGCTTGTATTTCGCAGAACTAGTATCAATGTACCCAAAAGCTGGCGGCATTTACGAGTTTAGCAAGCACGCATATAACAGATTTTTCTCTTTTCTAATGGGATGGATTGCATGGATTGTTGGTAATCTGACAACCGCATTGCTTGTTGTGGCTGGCATTGATTATCTTATTCCTGATCCTTCGCAATTTTGGCTAAAAATCGGCATTAGCATTGCACTCGTATTAATACTCAACTTAATTGCTTTTTTTGGCATTGAAACAAGTGGTTTTTTAGTTGTATTTTTTGCGTTTGTTTCTATTGCTATTCTTCTAACTATTATCTTTCCAGGCATATTCAATATTAATGCAGACAATTACTTTCCATTCTTTACATTTGGTGTGTCTTCAATTTTCGTAACAATATTTTTTATTGCAGAAAGCTTCTTTGGCTGGGAATCTGCTACTTATTTGTCAGAAGAAACTCAAGAGCCTGAAAAAATAATACCTAAGGCACTTATAATAGGAACCATAATAATTGGGCTTTTAGGTTCTTTAGTAGCTATTGTTTCTCTTGGAATTGTACCTTGGAAAATATTAGCTGCTTCATCTGCGCCGCTTGCAATTGTGTCCGAGCAAGTGCTTGGCAACATTGGTATGAAATTAATCAACATAGGAATTTTTATTGCTCTTATTGGTTCTGCTGCTAGCGGCATAATAACCATGCCTAGACTGATTCTTGCACTAGCACGAGACAAGCTATTTATTACACAATTTAGCGATATACACAAAAAATTTAACACGCCTTACAAAGCAATTATTTTCCAAACAATAGTTTCGCTTTTAGTTTTTGGTATGGCTTTTGGGAGGTACAAGCAATTGTTAAGCTTGCTGCTGCCACTTGGCTTTATAATGTATTTTTTTGTTATTTTGTCTGTGCCAATATTAAGGCGTAAAGAGCCTTACACCAGCAGAGCTTTTAAAGTGCCATTTGCTGGATTTTTTTCTTTTATACTAATTTTGTTCATAATCGTCACCTCAATTGCTTGGATTTTTGCTGATCCTACTGCACTCAATACATTTAAACTAGGTTTGTCACTTATTTTTGTTGCTGTGCCTATATACCTATTGCTTGAAATATATTACGACCCTGATGCTATCATAAAAATAAATGATGCTCTTGCTTACTTAACACTATTAACTGAAAAAATAATTCTGCCAAAAAGTGTCAGAGAAGAGATACTTGCATTGCTTGGTGATATCAAAGGCAAAAGGGTTCTTGAGTTTGGCTGCTCTGTTGGCACATTGACAATGCATCTTGCAGAAGCAGTTAATCCTAATGGCAGAATCTATGCAACTGATTTATCAGAAAGGGACCTACTCATAACAAAGAAAAGACTTACAAGAAAAGGCCATTCACATGTTATAGTTGTCCATGACAAGCACCAAGTAAATAGAGTACACCCTTCAATACCGCATGTAGATGCAATTGTAAGCATCGGTATGATGGGCTATTTGCAAGATATAAAAAAAGTGCTAAAGGAAATGCGTGAATTATTGCCTTATGGTGGCAAAATTGTTTTTGTTGACTATGTTGATTTTTTTAAAGTTATTCCAAATGTTGCATGGCTATCAAATGATAAGGTGATAGAAAAAATGTTTCGTGATGCTGGCTTTTCTGTATTTGTAACAAGAAAAAAGGGCTTGTTTTGGGATTATGTATATGTTTATGGCATTAAATTTCATGAGAATATTGTTTATGTTTAAGTATGGTAACAATGAAGTTGAGTATTTCATTTATTGAGAAAATTTAAAAATTCTTTAGGTGTGATTATTTTTATGCCTCTAAATTCTTTAAGGTTAAGTAGGTGGTTGTCTTGCGTTACTATGTAATTAACCTTGCCTTCAACTGCCGCATCGATAACTTTATTATCGCTTGGGTCATCTTTGATGATATTAAATTTTTTCTTAGTTACAAATTAATTGCTACTTTTTCGATACTCTTCAATCTGCTTAGAGGCGTGCTTTTGAATTTTATCAATTATTTAATCACTTAAACAAACTTGGCTATATTCATCTAGA
>CAZRRL010000093.1:0-1616 GCA_964602555.1 uncultured Methanosarcinales archaeon
ATGCTCCCGCCGGGACACTCATGGTAAATATTTTTCTTCTACCATTTTGAACCCAGGTCTTCGGATCGAAAATCCGAAATGATTGGTTATCCCTCAAGAACAACCACATATGTGGATTTTCTTCAGACCGGACTACACCACGGGAGCAATGGGCCCACAGGGATTTGAACCCCAGACCTACGGCTCTCTTAGTGTTTAGAGCAAAGCCATATAAGACCGTCGCTCTAATTGCCCAGCTAGTCAGCAATGCTAACAGCTACCGAGCTGAGCTATGGGCCCATAGAATTCAAGATTTTAAAGCACTTTAAAAGTTTTTCTGATAATTAACTAAATTTTCCTTCTTTAGAAAGACCTTCAACTGCAAGTCTTAATTTTTCAATGTGTCTTTCTAAATCATGTTTCAATTCTTTGTATTCTTCTGTGCATAATGGGTGGCCGTCTCTTTCTGCATCGTGTATAGCGTGCTTTTCTAGCATTGCAACAATTTTTGAAATTTTGTATAAAATTTTAGTCTTATCGTAGTTACAATTACACAACATTTCTATCACCTCATTTTTATTTTCAATCTAATATTTCTGCTTTATATAAACATTTCTTTCAAGTTACGCAAATAAAAAACAAAATATAAATACTAATTACTGCATCAATAATTTATGATTATAACAATTTCTGGAAAAGCAGGCTCTGGAAAAAGTACTGTTGCTAGATTATTGTCAAAAAAGCTCAAATTAAAGCATTATTCTATAGGTGATTTAATGAGAGCAATGGCAAAAGATAAAAGTGTAACTTTACTCAAGCTTAATAGACTTGCAGAAAAAGACAAATCCATAGATTTTGAGCTTGATAACAAATTAAAAGAACTGGGAAGAAATAAAGATAATTTTGTAGTTGATGGTCGCTTAACTGCTTTTTTCATACCCCACGCTGATGTCAAAGTTTTTCTTAACGCCAATGACAAAATAAGAGCACAGCGAATATTAAATGACAAAAGACATCAGGAAAAAAATAAAAGTTTGAGGGAAACACTAAAAAACATCAAAGAAAGAGAAGAAAGCGAAAAAAAAAGGTACAAAAAATATTATGGTTTAGATTATCGAGATAAAAAATTATATAATTATGTGATTGATACAACAAATATGACTCCAAATGAAGTTGTAAATAAAATAGTAAATTTTGTGAAATCTAAACATTAGTTTTAAGTCTATTTATTTAATTTCTATTTAATTTCAAAAATAAAAAATTTGTTGATGAAAAACAAAATATTTATATAGATTAACCATTATACAGTTAAAATTATAACAGCGAGGTGGCTAAAATGGCTGTAACATTTCTTAGTGGTCATACGGCACGATATCGTGGTGATGAAGTTAAAGTTGAACCAAAGTTACTAAGAGGGGATTATCTTGATGATGGTATGCCCCAAAAATTGGTAGCTTCTTGGCAAACTACTCCTATTGATATTAGTGGAAGAGTGACTCCTCCAAAATATAATCCTGATGAAATAACTACAAAATGGAAGCCAGCTGAAGAATGGCCTCGACCAGGTGGTCCGCCAAAATCTAATCGTGATGAAGTAACACATCATCAAAAAGGACAATATGTGCTATTGTTGATTG
>CAZRRL010000093.1:1716-4900 GCA_964602555.1 uncultured Methanosarcinales archaeon
ATATATTTTTATATTATTTCTTAAATTCTGCAGAAATCTTTATAAATCATCAATTTGTTCTGATTTCAGTTTTCTATGAACATGGCAATAATTAAAGAAAATGATTTTGTTGAAATAGAGTATACTGGCAGAATCAAAGAAGACAACACTGTGTTTGATACTACTCAAGAAAAAATTGCAAAAGAAAATGAATTGTACGACAAAAATGCAGATTATTCACCCATTGTTATATGCGTTGGAGAAGGCTACATTTTAAAAAGTCTTGAAGAGCAAATGATTGGAAAAGAAACTGGAAAAGAGTACACTTTTGGTATAAGCGCTGACAATGCTTTTGGCAGAAGGGATGCAAAACTCATACAATTAATACCAACAAGCAAATTTAGGCAGCAAAACATAAATCCATTTCCGGGTCTGCAATTAAATATTGATGGGATTTTTGGTGTTATAAAGACAGTAAGTGGTGGAAGATGCTTAGTTGATTTTAATCACCCTTTAGCTGGCAAAGATTTAGTTTATAATGTTCAAATAAATAAAATAGTAGATGATGACAAAGAAAAGCTAAAATCACTTCTAAAAATTAATTTACATATAAAAGATTCGGATATAGAATTGAAAGATAATAATGCAAACATAACTTTAAAAAACAATGTGCCAAAGCAAGCGCAAGAAGAATTCAAAAATATTGTTGCTAAAACAATTCCGCATATAAAAAAGGTAGATTTTACTATTACAGAAGAGAAAAACAAATAAATTTATATAGTAGTTAGAACCAGTTTTCGCAATAAATGGTGAGTTTGTGGCAACTATAATCGAGCAAGCAATGGAAGATGAACTAAATGAAAATCCTAAGCTACTTTCTATAGATAGAAAACAGGTTCAAGACAAAGAAGTACAAGATATAGATGCAGAGCTTGAACAGCTGTTAGCCAAGCAAAGAGCTACTATAAAGGTTATTGGTTGTGGAGGAGGTGGCAACAATACAATAAACAGAATGTCTGAAGTTGGCATAGTTGGTGTTGAAACAATAGCTGTAAACACAGATGCTCAAGATTTGCTTTATACAACTGCTAACAAAAAAATCTTAATTGGAAGAGAGCTAACAAAAGGCCTTGGCGCTGGGTCTGAGCCAAGGCTTGGAGAAGAGGCAGCAAGAGAGCAAGAAGCAGAAATCAAAAAAGCACTGCAAGGCTGTGATATGATTTTTGTGACTTGTGGCTTAGGTGGCGGCACAGGAACTGGCTCTGCACCAGTTGTGGCTGAAATTGCTAAAAAAATTGGTGCTTTAACTGTGGGAGTTGTTACAATGCCTTTTTCAATGGAAGGTCATAGAAGATATGAAAATGCAGTTATTGGCTTGGAAAAACTAGAGCAAGTTGCAGACACTCTAATTGTTATTCCAAATGACAAATTGCTTGAGTTAGCACCTGAGTTGCCATTACATACTGCATTCAAAGTTGCTGATGAAATTTTGACTAATGCAGTTAAGGGTATTGCTGAGCTTGTAACAAAAGCTGGCCTTGTTAATTTAGATTTTGCAGATATAAGAGCTGTTATGAAAGGTGGTGGTGTTGCTTTAATTGGGGTAGGTGAATCCGATACAGAAAACAGAGCTGTTGAGGCAGTTGAAAAAGCTATAAACAACCCTTTGCTCGATGTTGATATATCTGGTGCAAATGGTGCACTAATTAATGTAATTGGCGGTGAAGATATGACTTTAGATGAAGCTAGAAAAGTAGTAGAAACTATAACAGAAAAACTTGATGAAGACGCTAGAGTTATTTGGGGAGCCCAAATCTACAAAGACATGGAAAAAACAATAAGGACTATGCTAATAGTTACAGGAGTTAAATCTTCTCAGATATTCGGTTCTAGTAAGAAAGCAGCTGATAAGAAAAAGAAAGAAATTGAGCAACATCTTGGCATAGAATTTCTAGATTAAAATGGAACAAGAAAACACAACTTCTTGGCAGTACAAAATAAAGTCTTTTGTTCAAGAATCAATTAGAGTGCTGAAGGTAACAAGAAAGCCTGATTCAGTAGAGTTCAAGACAATTGTAAAAGTAAGTGGACTTGGCATAATAATCATTGGCCTGATTGGATTTATTGTACAGATGATTAAGCTGTTGTTTTTCTAAAACCAAAAAATTAAAAAATAAGTAAAATTATTAAGAATTATGTATGATGAAATTATTAAAAAAATTCTCAAATCTTTAGATGAAAATTTGATTACAGCTATGTATCCTAAATTTTCTGGTGAAGGTTACAAATCTTATAAAATTGATGCAAAAAATTTTCATGAAATAAATAAAATATGTTCAACTAAAAAAATCGCTTTTGTTGATGGAGGAAATGCAGAAATTATTGGCTCAGCTAATTTTTCTTTAAATTTAATAAGAATCGCTTATGTGATTTATCAAAGCAACAAGAAAATAGATTTTAAAAAATTTGAAATGCTGGCATTTACACAAGCTACACATCAAAAGAATGAAATATATTTTAAAACAGCATTTTTTATAACAAAAGGATCTATACAGCTAGATGATATTAGTTTCAGCTCATTCGACCATACTTTAATGACTGGCGTCAACAGAGCAGATATAAGCAAGGTTGCAAATGCAATAAGAAGATTTGCAGAATTGAGGCTTGCAAAAATAATTGCTGATGAGAAAATAGTTGATATTATTGTTTTAGATGGTAACTTGCAAAGCACAATTACAAATGAAAACGAATATTTAGATGAGCTTTACAAGTCATGCATTAAAAATAACATAATTTTAACAGCATTAAGCAAAACAACTTCTTTATTTACAGATGATGGGAATCTATTAAGTTTTGTATTGGATAACATAAGTAAACTTTCAAAATGGTATTATTATCCAATTGTTGAAATCAACAATAAAAATCACAAAGCAGAAATGTTTTTTGTTAAATTTCATAACAAATCAAAACACATTTTCAAATTTGAGATTTTTAATCTGCAAAATGCAAATGCAGAAGAAACAATGAGTATTCTAGCGTCTAACTGTTATGACCCAATATTTATAGGGTACCCTTATGGTTTAGTTGAGGCTGATAAGATAGCAAGAATAAGCAATCAGGAAAGAGATTCTTTTAAAACACTATTCCTAATAAAATTAAAAAATAAAAATATTGAAAAATATTTAAGTGCTGTAAATGCTCATGA
>CAZRRL010000094.1:0-4897 GCA_964602555.1 uncultured Methanosarcinales archaeon
TGATTGATTTACCTAAAAGGTTTGCTTAATCTACAGAGATTAGACGAAGATAAAAAGGGAACTAGTGGCTTTGATTGTAAGAATAGTATGTTAGACGAACTTCTTCTTTTGTTTTTTCTCTATCATGTAGAGCTTTCCACCCAACCATAATAACCAGTAAAGTGCAAGGAAACCGACTATACTGCCTAAAA
This sequence comes from uncultured Methanosarcinales archaeon, assembly GCA_964602555.1. Classification (GTDB taxonomy): domain Archaea; phylum Nanobdellota; class Nanobdellia; order Woesearchaeales; family GW2011-AR4. Next base: position 192 of record CAZRRL010000094.1, read on the forward strand.
TAATACTAGATAAAAAAATGTAAAAAACAGAATCTTTTACAGATTCTCCGCTTAGCATTCCAACCTCATATGCAACAACAGTAACTATGATGAAGCTTATTGCAGCATCAAATAAAGCTATTTTAAATCTAAGGTTTTTAGGCATTATTTCCTTAAAGATTTTTGAATAAATTACACCTACTATCACGGCAGCTCCCGAAGAAGCGGCAGTTCCAATACCAACTTGCCACTTGAAATATTCAAAAATTAAGGTAAGTATTACTGCTATTATAAATGCAACAACAAAAAGGAGAATTGCCAAAACAAACCAATTTTTAAAAAGCAATTTTTTGGACATCACTTTGTATTGTGAAATGAGTCTATAAAAACATTTCGCAAGGGTGGGTGGTGGGGCGAGTGGCGGCGGGTGGATTGATTTTTTTGAATTCGTTATTGAAGCGTTTTCAACAAAAACAGCAAATGCAACTTAAAACTATGAATTTTTATCTGGAAGATAAAGTAAAACATTAGTTAATGTATACCAAAGCCATTATTTCGTTAGTAATTTCTTGAATGCGAATGAAAGCCAAAGTAAGAGAGTGCCCGCAAATGTTTGCCTAACAGATGTTTGACGAACTTTTCCTTTGCTAAAACTTTCATTCTATATGGAAAACAAATCTTTCCTTTAAACCCAAACCTTTAAATACAACAATTTACTCTATTCTAATAGGGAGTTTAAATGTTGAGGTTGGGGGTTTTAGCGTCTACAAAAGCTACTGACATGCAGACTATAATTGATGCTATAAACGCCAAGAAACTCAATGCAACTATTTCTGTTGTTATAAGCAATAAACAAGATGCTTATGCTTTGGAAAGAGCAAAAAAGTATGAAATAAAAACAATTTTTATTGATACTAAAGGCAAAACAAGGGAAGAGTTTGATAAAGAGGTTGCGAAAGTTTTGGATGAAAGCAAGGTTGACTTAATTCTGTTGATTGGATATATGCGAATTCTAAGCCCGTGGTTTGTAAATAAATATAAAAATAAAATAATGAACATACATCCCAGTTTGTTGCCTGCTTTTGGTGGTGGCATGGACAAAGATGTGCATCAGGAAGTTTTAAATTACGGCTGCAAAGTCACAGGCTGCACATTGCATTTTGTTGATGAAAGAGTAGATGCAGGTCCGATAATAATGCAAAAAGCAGTTGAAATTAGCGAAAACGAAACTGTCAATTCATTGAAAAAAAAAGTGCAAAAAGCAGAGAAGGAAATAATTTTGAATGTTATTGATTTATTTAGTAAAGGGAAAATCAAGGTAGAAGGTAAAAAGGTTAGGATATTATAATAAAAATGGTCAAGAAATCATCAAACAATGAACTACCAATCAAGTGGTGGAAGGATTCAAAGTTTTTAACTGGAGTTGTACTTGTTATCTTAAGCATTATTCTTGGCTTTTATGGAAAAGCGCTATTCATTGTCAAATTCTATGAGCCAGTTTATGTGATTACTGGCTTGTCAATATGGGTGTTCAGTTTTATTTTGCTTTTCTTAGGCATTTTTTTTGTCGGCTGGGAAACTGTAAAGATGATACAATACAGAATACACCATCATATTAAGAAAACTGTCAAAAAAACATATCATCATGCTAAGCAATTGCCTAGAAAAAGTTATCACTATACTAGGCAATTGCATAAAAAGGGAATTGACAAAATAGCGAAGACATCAAAAATTATTGTAGATAAAATTAAGCATTAAAATGATTAAAACAGCTTTAATATCTGTATTTAATAAAGAAGGTATTGTCGATTTTGCAAAACAAATTTCTAAGCTTGGAATTAAGATAATTTCAACTGGTAATACAGCAAAATTGTTGAATAAAAACAAAATAAAAGTAACTTTAGTTTCTAACATCACAAAATTTTCTGAGATGCTTGATGGCAGAATTAAATCATTACATCCAAATATTTTTGCAGGAATATTAGCTGATAGAAAAAATAAAAAACATATTAAGGAGTTAAGAAAATTAAATATTGACACTATTGACTTAATTGTTGTCAATTTCTATCCTTTTGAAGACACTATCAAAACAAAACCAAAACTAAAAGAAGTTTTAGAAAACATTGACATAGGCGGACCAGCTTTAGCGAGAGCTGCTGCAAAGAACTACAAAGATGTTTTAGTCGTTGTTGATAACAATGATTATGCAAAAGTTCTTGATATGATAAAGAATAAAAAAATTGATGAAACAACAAAAGCAGAATTTGCTGCAAAAGCATTTTTGCACACGGCAAGCTATGAAACAATAATCAGCAGATATTTTGCAGATACTTTTTTGCATGATGCCTTTCCCGAAATTTACAATTTTACGTTCAAGAAAATACAAGACTTAAGGTATGGTGAAAATCCACATCAGAAAGCTGCTTTCTACAGGGCATTTTGGGTAAATGAAACTTGTGTCAGCACAGCCAAGCAACTGCAAGGCAAAGAATTGTCGTACAACAACATTCTAGACGCTAATGATGCTTTTGAATTGGTAAAGGATTTTGATGAGCCAACTGCAGCAGTTGTTAAGCATACTAATCCAAGTGGTGTTGCTTCTGCTTCTAGAATTGATGAAGCTTATAGAAAAGCATATGACACAGACCCAAAGTCTGCTTTTGGAAGTGTAGTTGCATTAAACAGACCATGCAATGAAGAAGTAGCAAAAATTATGAAGCCATTATTTGTGGAAGTGGTAATATGCCCTAAATTTGAAGAAAAGGCTATAAGTATTTTTAAAGAAAAGAAAAATCTTAGATTGTTAGAGACAGGACCTATTATTAAAGACTATAGAAGTCCTGATTTAAGAAAAGTAGTTGGCGGCATGTTAGTTCAAACAAGACAAAAACTTGACATCAATAAAAAACAATTAAGAGTTGTAACAAAAAGAAAACCAACAAAAGAGGAAATCAAAGCAATGATTTTTGCATGGAAAGTTAACAAACATGTTAAATCAAACTCAATAGTTTTGGCGAAAAATGATGTAACAGTTGGTATTGGCGCAGGCCAGATGTCAAGAGTTGATGCTGTTAAGCTAGCAATAATTAAGTCAGAAGGTAAAAGTAATGGTTTTGTTATGAGTTCTGATGCATTTTTCCCATTTAGAGATGGAATTGACGAAGCTGCAAAAGGAGGCGTAACTGCAATTATACAACCAGGCGGCTCGGTAAGAGATAAAGAAGTTATAGATGCTGCTAATGATTATAATATGGCAATGGTTTTTAGTGGGATTAGATTGTTTAAACACTAAGTTTAAATACAATAAGTGAAATTAAAGGCATTAGGTGATTTTAATGGCTCCGCAAGTTGATATAAATTATCTAGCAGTTTTAGTAGCTGCCATAGCTTCTATGGTTGTTGGATTTTTATGGTATGGTCCATTGTTTGGTAAGCAATGGGTACAATTAATGAATTTTGACAAGAAGAAAATTGATGCAACAAAGAAGAAAGGTATGGGAAAGACATTTGCAATAGCTTTTATTTCAACCTTGATTATGAGTTACATATTAGCTCACTTTGTTGATTATACTCAAGCAAAAACAGTAGCTGAAGGCGCTGTCGCAGGATTCTGGATTTGGTTGGGCTTTATCGCAACGGTACAGCTTGGCATAGTTTTATGGGAAGGCAAACCTTTAAAATTGTATTTGATAAATGCAACTCATTACTTAGTTACGTTAGTTATTATGAGCGCTATATTGGCAGTTTGGGCTTAAATAACAAATATTTAAAAACATCATTTTCTTTTTTTAATAAATGCCAATCGAAAGTCTTTTTGCCAATTATTTTCATGCATTATACATACTTTTCAGTGAACTATGGTTGTATTTTCTTCTTGGCTTAATAATTTCTGCTTTAATTCAAGAATTTATCTCAACAAAAACATTGCTTAAGTATTTTGGCGGCAATGATGTTGGCTCATTAGCAAGGTCAGCAATTGCTGGCTTGTTTGTTTCTGTTTGCAGCTGTGGAGCAATTCCAATTGCTGCAACATTAAGGCAGAGAGGCGCTTCAACTGCTTCTGCTTTGACTTTTTTGTTGGCTGCACCTTGGGGAGGCTTATTGCATGTTTTTTTGATTTCAGGATTTATTGGGGCAAAGAACGCTATTATATTAGTTATAGCATCAATTGTAGTAGCTTTAATCACTGGAATAATTCTTTCAAAACTTGAAAATAAAAATATTATAGAAGCTGGCATACCGAAAAAACACAAAAAAAATGAAAGAGTTTTGTGTGTTGAGTGCGTTGATGTAGAAAAATTAAGGTTAAAGCATGAAAATGAAAAGTTAAACAAAAGAATTATATATTGCACACCACAAAACATGTTGCAAATCTTTAAAGATGTAGGAAAATATATTATCATTGGCTTATTTATTGCAGCAGCTTTGAAGGCTTTTGTCCCACCTGATTTAGTTTCTAAATATTTAGGAAATGAAAATAGATTTTTGCCTGTGCTGATTGCAGTTCCAGCTAGTGCAATTTTGGAGTTAGCTTCAGAAGGACTTGCTGTATTAGGTGGACAACTCTATCAATTAGGAGCGTCTTTAGGGGTTGTTTTTGTGATAACAATGGTTGGAGTTACAACTGATATAACAGAGCTTTCAATGATATACGGCAAATTCGGCAAAAGAAGTGCAATTGCTTATTTATTGACTGCAACAATAATTGCAGTTTTGTTTGCTTGGAT
>CAZRRL010000095.1:0-4831 GCA_964602555.1 uncultured Methanosarcinales archaeon
TAATAGTAAATTATATAAACCAGTGAAAGAGTTTTTAAGTTATGAAAAGAGTTGTGATATTTTTAGTATTTCTTTTAATTGTGCCAATTATTAGTGCTGAAATAACAATAACAACAAATCAGCTTATCTATAATCTTGGGAATAGTCTAATAGTTGATGTCTCAGTAATCGAAGACAATAACTTTGATGGTCTGTTTAAACTAACATTATTATGTGAAAATTATAAATTACCATATTTCTTAACACCAGTAAGCATCGAATCAAGCTTCAGAACAGCTATTAGTGCTCCAGATTTGGTTATTACTCAATTAATGCTAGGAAACTGTATCATTATTGGAAGTTTAGAAACTTATAGCGGCTTAGTACTAGAAGAACAAAAATCCAACAGCTTTTTCATTACGAATCAATTGATCATGCTTCCTATTCAAAATAAGATTACCTTATTACCAAGCGAAACTCTACAGATTTCTGGAGTACTAAATGAAGCATTTGGAAATAATGTTATAAAAGCACAAACAACATTCGCATTAGATGATAACTCTTACAAAAGTGAAGCCTTTGATGGTAAATTTAACTTTACTTTAGAATTGCCTAAAAATATAAAATCAGGAAAGCATGTACTAGAAATTAGTGCTTCTGATTATAAGAGTAACTTGGGCACTTCCTCAGTTGAAATTGAAATAATAGCAGTGCCTAGTTACATAAAAATAGATTTAAACAGCAATGAATTTGCTCCTGGTTCAAAAATTTTGATAACAACTTCTTTATTCGACCAAGCAAACGATTTGATAAATGCATCTTTAGACTTAGAGTTAACATCTCCAACAGGTCATAAAATTTTTAGAAAAGCTGTGCAGAGTAATGAGAAAATTGAATATGAGCTAAGCCAATACGCTGAGCCAGGAAGCTATGTTTTAGCTGGAACTTACAATAATTTATTGATTAAATCTTCAATTAATGTTACTAGTATTAGAGAAGTGAAATTAAAATACGAGAATGAGACTGTTTTTATTGAGAATATTGGCAATGTGCCCTTTGAAGATGATATAGCCTTGATTCTTAAGAGTGGATTGGAAAAATACTCTATAAATAAACATGTAAAGGTTGAACCAGGCCAATTAATAAACCTTGAGCTATCAAAAGAAGTGCCATCTGGCATTTATGATATTTTGGTTTTCATAAAAGAAGGCCTTACTCTACTTAGTGAAAAAATAAGTGAAGTTCAAAATATAGGTCTTCAAGAAAACTTAAGCAATTTTTTGGCAGAAAAAGAAGGTGTTTTGGCATCTCATGTATTAATCCATGATAATAGACCAATTTACAAAAAAGTCTCTAGTGGACTATCCTCAATAAGTTTAGCCTTAGTTGGTGCAGATGGCATACTTGCAAAAAATCCTATATTAGCTCCGATGATTTTAATAGTTATATTGTTGTTAATAATATTGCGCTTTGGCAGAAAACCAATAATGAAACTTTTCAAAAAAAAGAAAAATGATGAAGATTAACTTCTTTTTTCTCTCTCCTCATCCATCAATCTTACTTCGCCGATAGTATCATCCAACAAGTCCTGTGCTGTCTTCAATAGACCAACTGTGCCCTCAACTGAGCAATAGGGACATCTAGCCGGTATTTTTTCTTTTCTAAATTTAAAACCGCATTGACGACATTCTAAATCCACCATATCAATTTCTTGGGGTTAGAAGTTTATAAATATTTGGATTTTATTGAGCTTTTGAGTTAGATAAATATAAATACAAGCTAGTATAATGCATATAAAAAAGCATTGAGTTGTGAGCGAGTTCGCTACGAGCTCACTCGCATGTCACTGGGGTGGTAATATGGAGCATGACTACAAAAACATTATTTCTCACATTGATATTGATAGAAGTTTAAACTCTATTGAATATTTTAGCTTTAATGGTGTTGAAGACAACAATGTTCTAGAATTTAAAAATGATATTGAGAGCGGTAATGACGCTATAGAATTGCATCTGATTAAATCAAAATCGTACAAAGAGGCCTTGATTTTAAGGCTAAAAAAAAGTGATGGTGCTTTCTCGGACGTATGGAAAGATTTCCTTAGGGAAGAACAAAAAACTTTTGGCGGAAGCAAAATATTTTATATAAGCAACGAATGCAATAAACTATTAATTTTGTCTGTGCCAAATGAAATGAAGAATAAGATGAACATGGTCATTACAAGGTTGAATAAGATTAACGAGAAAATAACAAGGGTTAACTCCAAAATAAAAAAAGAAAATCTTGACGTTTACGAATTAAGGTTAAAGAATAAAGAAGCAGTAAACAAGAAGAAAGACGAAATTATTAACTTTATCAATCAGAATTTTAGGGTTTAAAGCAGTTTACCAAATCTTCTCAAAAATTCCTCAAAATCAGTTGTTTTTATATTCAAGCCGCATGCAAGTTCGTGCCCACCGCCATAGCCATCTAAGCCAATTAAAGCTTTCTCAATCAATGGCGGCAAAACAGCTTTGCTTGACCTTAAGCTGCACTTCATCTCTTCATTTTTCTCTCTTGCTATTAATATTACTTTTTCAGGGTATCTATATATAGCTTCATTTGACAAATCGCTTGTAAAACTTGATTTGTCATCTTTGTATGTAAAAACAAAAAGGCTGTCTTTTGAATTGGCCAAACTTCTAATTACATCATTAAGTAATGGCTCATATAATTTATTTACTTGCTCGTATCTTTTGTAAATAAATCTGCCTTGAGCGCTTTCTTTGTTTAAAATTTCATATGGACTTTCTATCCTTGTCAAAACCTTCACACATTTCATGACATCATCAGTTTTGCCTTTCAATATAAAAGAAAAAATCCTTATTAAATGACCGAGTTTTGTATTATAAATTATGTCGCCAGGCATTTTATATGGCTTATCTATAAGATCTGGAAATTCTTTTTTAAATTCATTAATAAAAGGTGGCATAAACCAATCTGCAACGCATCCAACAGTTGCTATCCACAAATCTTGTTTGACTATCTGATAGCACATAAATGAAGTAGGGTGATTGTCTTCCCAGTTTGAAATTCTTGGGTTGAAATATTTCACATTGTTTCTTTCAAAAGGTCCATGGTGGTCAATCCAAATTACAGGCACTTTCATCTCATCTAAGAAGTCTTGCTCAACAACTGCAACATCTAGGACAAAAATTTTATCGGGTTTATATTCATCAACTTTTCTCACAAAAACTGTGCCAAGCTTAGGATGAGTCTTAACAATTATGCCTTTGCCTTCCTTTTTATAGCGATAAAGCTGAAGAAATGCACACAAACCATCTTGATCGTCATCAAAGAAGAACATTGGTTTTTTGCAATTATCTAAATGGTCTCTTAATTGATTTATCTGCGCAGTTGATAACACCATAAACTCAAATATTTACTTTTATTATTTAAGGGTTTTCGTTATTTTTCTAGTTTTATTCTTTCCAGCCCAATGATTTCATAAGCTAAGTCAGAACTTATAATCTTATCATTACCACAAAATGCTGCATTAAATGAGTCAAAAACATTTAGATTATATTTTTCTATATAAACCGCAGCTTGCATGCAAATTGAATATGTTTCTTCATTGACTACAACAAATTCAAAAATATTGGCAAAAGCATCTAATGTATTTATTTTGAGTCTCTTACAAACTAATGCTATTTCTATCATAACTGATACAGAAGTTAATATTTTACCTTTATTCTCTTTAAGTATTCTTAGAGCATTTTTCTTTAACCAATCTGAGTTTTTAAGTAATGCTAGAAGAAAATCAGTGTCGGCGAACATTTTTAAAACTTAATGCCTCTTTTTCCGCTTCTTCGTTAGCAATTTTCTTTAGCTCTTTTAGAGTATAGTTATCGATACTTGCTTCTTTACCAAGCCTTGTAAGCTCAGCGATAGGGTCTTTTGCTATTGGAACCAGAACAATCTCTTTTGTGGTGCCTACTACAGCAAACTTTTTTCCATATTTATGCAATAGTTTTGTTCCAAGCACTATCCTTCCCCTATCATCAGCTACCACGGTTTTCATAAAAATCACCTGTGGGAAAATATAACAATTTGTGGGTTTATAAATGTTTGTGTTTTTCCCCATTGCAGCAAAAAGGTTTATAAATCATGTGCAAAAAATTATTAGTATGGGCAAATTAAAAAATATTGAAGAAAAGCTTAAAAAAATCGAAGAGAGGAACAAAAAAGTTGAGGCAGACAAATCATGGGAAACCAGCTACACAAGAAGATTGCTTCTCTTGCTATTCACCTATCTTACAATCGGTTTCTATCTACGCGCAATAAAAATTCCGCAGCCTTGGCTGAATGCGATTGTTCCTGCAATTGCATTTATGCTTTCGACATTGACATTACCATTTTTAAAAGATGCTTGGTTAAGGTATATACATAAAAAATAATACCAAAAAGTTTATAATATTTCTTTCTATCTAAAATTCATGTACATACCATTCAAGCAGCACAAAGGCTACGACCCTCTTGGAGCTTGCGGCAAAGGTAAATGCCCTATATGCGCAAGAAGAAATGCAATATTTAGACTAAAAAGTACTCTTCAAAAAGAAGAGTTCACAAGTGATGCTGTTGCACCATTTGTTGGAAGATTTGGTTACCCTTATGTCAATGTGGGTATTCTTTCACCGGCTGAACAACGTGAAGATGCTTGGCTTTATGACGCACCAAAATATTGGTCTGCACAAAATTTTGAAATTCCGCGAATCGTAGATTTTAGAAGTTCTTTATTAAATTCAAGATACAATATTAACATAAAAAAGAGAATAAAGTTACTAGAAATTTCTCAAGATATTGCAATGTCTTC
>CAZRRL010000096.1:0-4766 GCA_964602555.1 uncultured Methanosarcinales archaeon
GAAAATTGAACGCGAGCTTGCGAGCGTTCTCGCAAGCAACTCGTTGGCTTTCTTCGCTCTGAAGAAGCAAAGTGTACGCCATAACGATTTCCGACAAGTAAAAAGTTAGAATTGTTGTAATTTTGTATCGTCGTAAAAACGAAAACTTTAAATATATGCTCAAATTTGTATTCGATAATTAAGACGTGGGGTGTGTATATATCGTCTTAAAAATAATAAAAAATAGAGGAGGGATTATAAAATGGCAGAAAAAGTAGCAAAAGTAGGTGTAAAAAAACAGGAAGGCTACCTTTATTTTGTAGATAAGAGAGGAAATGTAGCCAGAGCCAAGATGTCAAGAGGTGGCAGGAAAAAAGGCAAAGCCAAGGTAGAAGTTGTAGCTAAAGTAGGTGTTAAGAAAAAACGAGGCTACTTATACTTTATCGACAAGAGTGGTGACATATCCGCAGCTAAGATGGCTCGTGGCGGAAGAAAAAAGAGAAGAAGATAAATTTTTTATTTTATTTTCAAATTTTTAAAATTAATTTTTTGTATATTTATTTGATAATTCAATCTTTAAGAGAATTATATTGAAGCTGAAATATTCTTCATATGGTTAATTCTTTTCTCAATCAATCTTTTAGTTCCAATGTCTTCCCTATGAAATACAGGACCTTTGATTGATTTTGTTGCATTTTCTGCAATTCTTTCAGCTTCTTGCAGTCTATCTGCAATTCCAACACATGCAATGGCTCTAGAAGTTGTAAGATATAAACCATCTTCCCTTTGATCAACAGAAGCATGGTAAAGCTTTGAATTTTGTGGAATTTTACCAATTTCAATTTTCTCATTGCTTACTGGAGTGTCAGGATAGCCTTTAGGAACAACATACTTACATACAGTTGCCTTATTTTGAAATTTTATTTTTACTGCATGCAATTTTTGTTCTATAAATGCATTGCATAAACCAACAAAATCAGTCTCAAGCAATGGCAGCACATTCATAGCTTCTGGATCGCCAAATCTTGCATTATACTCGAGTAGCTTAATGCCATCTTTTGTGAGTATAAATCCACCGTACATTACACCTTTGTAAAACTCTCCAGTTTCTTTGTATATTGCTTCTGCCACTCTTTTTGTTATATTTAAGCCATCTTCCACATCTCTTTTTGTTAGGAATGGAAGCAAATGATCTTCACAAGAATAAGAGCCCATTCCGCCTGTATTTGGGCCTTTATCGTCAACAAAAGCCCTTTTGTGGTCTTGAGCAGGTGGAGTTGAAATAACTGTTTTTCCATCAGTCAAGCACTGCAAAGAAAATTCCTCACCTTCTAGTTTTTCTTCAACAATAACAAATGGATGGGTTTGTAACACCTCATAGCAATATACTAATGCCTCATTTTTTGTTTTGAAATGCTCATCTTGGACTTTTACACCTTTTCCACCTGTTAAACCATCTGGCTTTATCACACATTGTTCTAACTCATCAATAAATTTCTTTGCGTTGTCAACATTTTCTTTATTAAAAATCTCGAATTTTGGATTGCTGTCAATCTTATATTTTTTCAATAATCTTCTTGTAAAGGATTTGCTGGTTTCTAGCCTTGCAAGATCTTTAGTAGGACCTACAGAAGGAATATTTAGCTTTCCTAATAAATCAACAAAACCGTTCTTTAATGGTTCTTCTGGTCCAATAAAAGCAAAATCTGGTTTTACTTTTTGAGCAAAACTCTTTATTTTCTCTAAGTCATCATAATTTCCAATCTCAAAGCTTTGTGATAAAGCTACTATGCCAGGATTCTTTGATTTTAGGTAAGAATAAAGCATTGCTTCTTTGCTTTTCTTTAGAGTTTCTGCTATGACGTGCTCTCTAGCACCATTTCCAACTAGCAGTATTTTCATGAAAACAAAAGTTAAAAAAATTGATTTATATAGTTTGGCTTTTATCGTGAAATACCCTGCATGACTAGAAATCTGAATTATAGAAAAATTTATAAACATTAAATCGGACTAGAATCAAAAAGAGGGAAAATGCTTAAATCTAAAGGGAAACTAAAAATAGATGGCAAAGCTCAAGCTGCCTTAGAATTTCTTACAACATATGGTTGGGCTTTCTTGGTTATCTTAATCATGATAGGTGCTCTAGCTTATTTTGGAATATTAAGCCCGAGTAAAATTTTGCCAAGTAGATGCAACTTTGGCAGTGAACTTCAATGTCTTGACTTCCAGATAAATTCTAGTGGGCTTAAGGTGAGGTTAAAGAATAGTGTAGGCGAGCCAATTACAGTAGATACCGCAACTGTAAGCACAGAAAGTCCAACTGCTTTTACTTGTATTGTTTCAAATTCCAGCTTGCAAGGGTGGATATCAGGTGGCATCAAGGATATAACGTGGAACAGTTGTAATTCAGCAGCTGTTGGCTTGATCCAAGGTGAAAAAGGTAAAGTCTTTATAACTGTAAAGTATTACTCTGTATCTAGTGGAATTGGTTATGCAAAAGAAGTTAAAGGAGAAATATACTCAAGTGTTATATAAAATATAAAACATAAATTTTATATATAGTCTTGACTAATTCTAAACTAAAAAGAGAGGTTGAAATGAGAAAAGCCCAAGCAGCACTAGAATTTCTAACTACTTATGTATGGGCTTTTTTTGTTATTATAATAACAATAGGAACTCTATATTATTTTGGGATTTTTGACTTTAACAAATATTTGCCTCAGAAATGCATTTTTCCATCGCAGCTCAAATGTTTGGATTTTAGTTTAAGGCCTAATCAAGTTGGCATTAAGTTGGCAAATAACTTGGGGGAGGACATAAGAATCACAGCAATCCAAATAACAAATGACGCTGTGCCTCCAATAACATGCACATTGCCTGCTACGCCATTTGATTGGACATATGCAACTGAAAAAGACCTACCTTTTACATCGTGCACAGGCGGGGCTTACATTGCAGGTGAAAGAGTTGAATTGAAAATATCGATGAGTTACTACGCTATTAACACACCAAGCAAACCAATTCATTCAATAAGTGGTAAGATAAATGGAAGAGTCACATCAAGTTAAAGGTACCTGCTTGCGAGCACGTAGTTGCATGCGAGAATGCTCGCATACTCGCATTCATCTCGCAAGCTCGCGTGCAGCCCAGTCATCTTTGGAATACCTATTAGTTGTAGCTTTAACTTTAGCAATAATTGTGCCTACAACTTACTTGTTTTATGTTTATTCCAAAGAGTCAAGTGAAGAAATAGTAGATTCACAAATAACAAAAATTGGAAGAAGTATAGTTGATGCAGCAGAATCAATTTTCTACTCTGGCCAAGGTTCAAAGACAGTGCTAGAGTTAAATGTTCCAGATAATATCAATAGTGTGTCAATAATTGACGGCAGAGAATTAATCTTTAACATGTCAACCAGCTTTGGAATTTCTGAAATTGTATTTTTTTCTTCAGTTAATATGACAGCAATAGGCTCAAACTGCAATGCAAACACATGCATCATTCCACAGCTTGCTAGCTCTGGGCTTAAGAAAGTAAAAATAGAAGCAATAAATGAAAATTCTGTTAGAATAGAAACAGTGTAAAATGGGCATGAAATCACAATCTGCTATGGAATTCATAGTTTTGTCTTCCTTTTTGTTTTTGGTTATTGTAGGATTTTTTGCAATATCTAGTTCAAGGCTATTGGACGTTAAGGAAGAAGCGAATAGAAAAATTGCTGAGGATATTGCAGACTTTGCTTATCGCGAAATTGAAATTGCGACCTCTGTTAATAATGGTTACAAAAGAATTTTTTATATGCCGCAAGATATAAATGGTTTTGATTACTCTATAGCAGTTGTTGACAATAGAGAGCTTGTAGTTGATTATGCGGGGTATGAGCATATAAAATTTTTGCCTTCTAATGTTACTGGAAATATTACAAGAGGCTTCAACATAATTTCTAAGGAGAATGGGACTATTTTTGTAAATGTAAGTTCTATTCAGTTGTCACAAGCGCTTATAAACTTAATAATGAAAAATAATTTGCTAAATGTTATCAGCTTTGATGATAGTGGAAATGTGGTTTTAAAAGGTATGCTAAATGATAATCATCCTAACCCACCAGTAACTGCGAGTGACGAGTTTATTATTAAAGACATTAGTGGAAATGTAGTTGCAGTAATAAATCTAGATACTGGCAACATGTTCATAAAAGGCAGCTTATTTGAGAATCAGCAAACACTATTGCCTTCTCCGTCAAGCAATGATTTTGTTGTTAAAGATGCTAATGGCAATGTTGTCAGTTATATTGATGAGTTAGGTAATTTTTATTTGAAAGGCACATTAACTGAAAATGGAAATCCATGATTATGAAAAATTAAATAATTTTTGAGGTGAAAAAATGAAAAAGAAAAGTGAATTATATAAAGAAAATAAAAAAATAAAAAATGAACTTAATAAAAAATATTTTCCTATAAAATTCTCTAACTCAATTTTTAAGTTTAGCTTAGCGATAGCTCTCTTAATTATTTTATCATTAATAGTAAATGCAGGCGATGTTGTAATCCAGGCAGGAAAACTGGATGTCAGCAGTAATTTATTTGTTGATAGTAATGGAAATGTTGGAATTGGAACAACAAGTCCAACTGAAAAATTACATATGTACGGAAATCTCAAGGTGCAGAGTGGTAATGACATAATTGCAGAACAAGTTAGAGCTCCAAGTGGCGATTTTATCATTCGCAACAATGCTGATAGTGGTTCATTGGTACAGTTTGGTTCAATTGCTAGATTCTGGATTGCG
>CAZRRL010000097.1:0-4708 GCA_964602555.1 uncultured Methanosarcinales archaeon
AAACATCTAAAGTTACGCTGAGTTGCAGAATACCAGCAGTCAATTGCTTAGGTTCCTTTCCTTTTTTCAATGCTCGTCGCTGAACATTTATAGTAATAGGCCCCGAGAATAAGCTGTTTTTTGGAGGTGAATTTTGTGGGAATACATTAAACAGTCCTAATACAATTACATGCTCACCTAACCCAAGAACAGATGCTGGTATGGTATCTTTTAACTTATTTGTATAAGCTCTTCCTTCTTTTAATGTTTGTTCAATGATTCTATTAGAGGGGTTTATTTTAGACCAACCATAAGCGTAGCCTTTTTCTTTTGAAATTTCTAAGTTTGCTATCACTGCATTAAATTCTATGTTTTCGTCTATGTAAAAAGGTTTCATTCCTTTAGTATAATTTTTTGGTTTTGTTATTGTTACAAAAATTCCTTTTGTTTCTTCAGTTATTTCCTCCTTCTTCAGTCCTTCAAATATATATGGTACATCACAAAGAATTGTTGGGAGTAAATCATAAGGAGTCCAGATATAGCCATTTTCGCCCCAGTCTCTTCCCCAACTATTTCTTATTTTGAAGGCTGCAATTCCTTTGCTTGGGTCATTTTGATCAGGGAAATTTGTTGTGAATCCAACTATGACAACACAATGGTACCTACCACCTTGTCCTGATCTAGCACCATAGAAGTTTTTGCGCTCTCTACCAGCTCTTATAAACCCATCATCAACTTCAATTCCTATAAAGATTGGGTATCCTTTCTTGAGTAAGTCAACCCAAATGTCAGGATCGTCAGGCGGAATATATCCAAAACGAATAATTCTTTTCATAAATGCATCCTTATAAGCTTGATCTATTGGCTTATTTGCAAACTTAATTGGTACGTGGTTTGTGCCAACAGGCTTCCATGACCATATTGGCTCAAAACATACTCCTAACTCTCTTAAAGAATTTGGAACACTTACTATATTATAAACACCCATATTCGAATTTTTGTCTGGTCTTATATTATACCACAAGAATAATTCGGAAAGCTCATGCTCAAACTTAATATCATTAACACTTCTGTTTAAGAAACATTCAATAATAGATGTTCCCGCAAATGCTGCACAAGAACCAGTATTCTGTTGATTCTTAATAGGTAAAAACTTCGATGATAGGTCTATATACAAATCTTTATGTCTTGTAGGCTTTGGTTTTGGCGGTGGTGGAATTACTGGCTCAATTGGAAATACTGGTTCTTCCGGCGGTGTTGGATCATGTTTATCATCTTGTGGACCTGGCCATGGCGGATGATTAGTTGGTGGTGGAATTGATGGTGGTGTATGTGCTGTTCTAAGTAATATCTTTAGGCGTTCTAATGCTTCTATTTGCTTTAAAAGTCTGCGTGATAATAAACCAATAATTCTCTTTTCTTTTAGGTTATATGCTTCTAATGTTTGGACATCCCTTATAGCAACTTTAAATTTGCCCTTGACTAAGTCTTTTATGTGGTCTGGGTCTGGCGCAAATAAATTCCCTAATTCTTTTAGTAAGATATTTTGCTTTGCTTCAAGGTTGTAACAATATGCTATTAACCATAAAATACCTTTTTGAGCATCTTCTGCTTTTTGCTGTATATTTTGATCCATTAAAACTTTTAGAATATATAAAATACTTCTTGTAGGAACTTTTTGATCTTCAGAAATATTTTGAAGAATTACTGTTTCCCAACTGACAAGCCGTTTATAAAGTTCCTGTTCTGTCTCATTTAGTCTTTCTAATTCTTGTAAAAACTCTCTTTCACTTTTGATTATTTTTTTTATGTTACCTTCTTCTAATTCTTCTAAATTCCTACTTTTATCCAAAAACAGATTTGCAATATCTTCTTCTGCTGTTGCTATTAATTTTGCTACATAACCTGTTTTAGTATCGCCCTGCTTCATTAATTCAGCTTTATCACGCAGTATTATTTGGATTATTTTTTTCCCAGAATTTCTCTTCTTGGTATTTATTTCATCTATCTTTGTAATAATTTCAGCAATTGTTCTTTCCTCAGTTGGTGGCGTCGGAGCTGGTGGTGTTGGCTGTGGTGTAGGTGGCTGCGGTTGAGGTGTGGGTCCTCTTCTTCTCCTCAACAATAAAGTACTTCCTCCAGCTAAGGCTAATAAAACCAATAACCACCACCAATTACTTAAAAAGTCACCTACGCTACCCCAAAAAGTTCTTTCTTTGGGCTTTAAAGTTGGTGTTGGTACAGAAGGCAATGTCTCTGGACCAGTTGGAACTGCTGTTGGAGCCCCAAGCAAGTCTTTAAAGTAGTCTGGCACTCCTGGTGCTTGCACACCTGGTATTTCTATGCCTTTAAAAGCATCTGCAATAGACGCAAAAATGTCTGTTTCAGGCGCAGTTATTCCAACAAATAAGCCACGCAACAATGCAATAGTTAGCAAAGTCAAAAGCAAAGCAAGAATAAATCTCCAAAATTTGTTTTTTATACCTTTAAGCAACCACCACCATAATATAAATAGTAGCAAATACAAGAGATAATGGATATAAGGCAGCAAAATGGTTGCTGAAAAACCGCCTAAAACTAGCAAGAAAGCTGTCATTAAGCCTAGCAAAATCACAATAAGTAATTCAGGTCTTTTGATTTCTTTGAAAGCGTACCTAGCACCCATCATATAAATTGCAGTAAGCAATAGTGAAAAGAAGAAAAAGTCTATAGCTTTTGAGTATGGCTTGTAGCCTTCATTTTCAAAGAAGTCATTAATTTGTTTTAATCCACCTCCGAAAGCACCTCCAGCAGTTTGAGCATAAACAGTACTAGAAAATGCTAATAATATCAATACTAAAATAATTGCAATAATTGATTTTTTATTCAACACTTCCATATCAAAACCTTGAAACACAGCTTTTAATTATCTCAACAATCTTATCTTCACCAAATAGTACAACACCTTTCTTTAGCAATTCAAGCATTTCAGCGTCTTTTTTCTTTAGCGAACTAATAGCTTCGTCGCTAGTTTTGACAATAACATTAACGCCAGGAATTGAAATTTCAAGAACTGTGATGTTGTCAGTTATTAGCAACAATGTTTTTTTATCAAAAATAGCAGCTTTTGCTTGCTTTAGCTGCTCAATGTTTATCTTTTCAATCTTTTCCTCAGAATAAAGTAGAACAATTGCAGCAAGGTGCTCTGCAATTTTGTTTTCAAAATTTATTGAATAAAACAATCCAGTTCCCAGCTTTTCACCGACAACAATATCATATTTTTCAAGCTTCTTCAAGATATTAAATACACCAGCTGAGCTAAAGCCAAGCCTCTGGGCAATATTCCTTATTGTAAGCTTCTCAGCAAAGTTTCTAACAAGAAAGTTCAATACGCTAAACTCATTATCTGACAGCGATATCATGTTTATTTTTTATTAATATTCAACTATTATTCTTAAACGTTTAATTATTAATTATTTTGTATAATTTATTTTTTAAGATTTTTTATTTATTTTTTTAATATATTATATTGTTTTTTATAATTTATAATTTATATTTACTAATGAAATAACCTTTTATTTAAAACTATTATTCACTATTTTTAAATATTTTGGTTTTTATAAGCTAACAGCAAATTATTTAAACTCTTACTCAAGTAGAATAAAATTAAACAAAAGGAGGTGCAACAATGGACCCATCATGTCATGGAGGCTATTGCGCGAAGTGCTGGGGCGGAAAATATGTAGTATTAGGAATTGTGGTGCTTGTTACAGCAATTTACTGGCCCGGCTACATTTGGCATGTATTAGGTGTGTTGTTAATCTTAAAGGGTTTAATGAAATTCGCGATGCCCCATTGTCCAGACTGCAAGCCCGAAGCTGGAATGAAAAAAGGTAGAAAATAAGATTTTTTAATTAACTTTTTATAGCTTAGATTTTTCTATGTTTATTTATGCAAATAAAAAAAGTTCTAATCACAAAGCAAGGTAAAAAATTCTATGTTAAAGACGTCAATCAAGATTTGCATACACAATACGGCTATGTTAAAAAAGAAGATATAATTAAAGCAAAAGAAGGAGATTTGCTTAAATCAAATACGAATAAAGAATTCTTTGTCTTTAATCCATGCTTTATAGATTTGTACAAGAAAATAAAAAGAGATGCACAAATAATACCATTAAAAGACATAGGATTAATAATTGCAGAAACTGGCATAAACAAAAAAAGCAAAGTTCTTGATGCTGGTTCAGGCTCTGGCGCTCTAGCTTGTTTCTTAGCAAGCATAGCAAAAGAAGTTATAACTTATGAAATAAGAGAAGATTTTGTTGAGATTGTAAAATCAAATATTAAATTTTTAGATTTAAAAAATATTAAAATTAAAAATAGAAATATCTATAGTGAAGTTGAAGATAAAAATATTGATGTAGTTACTTTAGATGTGCCAGAACCTTGGAAAGCATTGCAAAGCTGTGCAAAAGCTCTAAAAGTAGGTGGATTTTTGGTTTCTTACAGTCCTTCTGTGCCGCAAGTGATAGATTTTGTTAATGCAATTAGAAAAAATGACAACTTCGTTTATTTGAAAACTGTTGAAGTGATAGAGCGAGAATGGGAAGTTGAAGAAAGAAGAGTAAGACCAAAAAGCAAAGGTCTAGGACATTCAGGATTTCTAAGTTTTGCTAGGAAAGTGACGTAACTAGAAAGATTTATATATTAGTTATACATGTATAACTTTATGATGGAAGTAAAAGCAA
>CAZRRL010000098.1:0-4489 GCA_964602555.1 uncultured Methanosarcinales archaeon
TTAAAATGTAAAAAATAATAAACATTGAAGACGTTACTCCTATAAAAATTAAAAGTTTACCCGCACTAGGAACTACATATTCGCTATTTACATAAAAGTAAATTAGCATCTGTATAAGTGCGCCAAAAAATATAGTAAATGCTATGAAAAATAAATTATAAAATATTAATTTATTTTCCTTTTCTTTAATTTTTTTATCAATTAGTTTCTTAATTTCTTCTTTATCTCTTGTATTCATGTTGAGTTAAGAATCATTGACTTTTTAATAATCTTTTGTTATTTACTACTATTTATTAGAATACAAATAAGCCACTTTTGACTTATCAACCTTAATCAAATTCTTTCTCATTAACCTAGTTAAATAGTGATTAACTACCCTCTTGCTTTTACCCAATTTTTCAGCAAATTCTTTAGCAGTTATGGGTTTTCCAATTTCTTTTAATTTTTGTATGTAAAACTCATAAGCACTATTTCTTGATACTTGATTTCTTACATAAGATTTCAAAATTTCTTCAAACTTTTTGGCTTTTTTGGAATGGTAAAATTTAACTCCTAAGTTCTGTAATTTGTCAAAATCTTCCCAGCCTTCAATAACAAGTCCATATTCCACATCGGTATTCTTTGAAAATCTTGAATCAATACCGAATTTGGAAAGTAATACCTTCCAATCTTTCAAGTATTGCTCGTTCCTCATTCTTATTCTAATTGTTCTAAAAAGCCCATGGTGGGTTAAGCTACCCTCGGCATCTATCAAAGCACTAAAAGCCGATGCTACATATTCCTTATCCGCATTAAAGAGGAAATCCTGAATTTGAGCTTTTTTTCCACCTTCAAGATATTCGGATAAAAATTTTAATAATTTAGCTTGCGGAAACCTTAAATCTAGATAAGCCCATGCTTTTAGTTCTGAGTTAATTTCTAATTCTTCTTTGCCTTGCTTGATAGCAAGAGTATATGGTTTATTATTTATATTTACTTTTATATAATACTCCTCCTTATATGGCAAACTTGTAACTATATTCTTACTTCCATCAAATGGACTCTTTTCAAAGTGAAAATTCAAAGCAAGGTTATTAAATAAGGCTACATCCTCTTTGATAAAATCTTCATTTGGTTTTATTTTCTTGTAATAAAAAGATTTATATACTTCTTTAAGTTGGTTTTAGTGTATGGACCCATTCCATCCATTTTCAGATACTGAAGTTAACCAAGCGGCAAATGCATTTGAAGCTTATTTGGATGCACATAAGATTAATCAAAGAGAAAAAATATTAATATTCAGTGATGGTTTTTTGGAAGGATGGCGAGGTGCAAAAAATTCAAATCCGCCAATGCATATTGGTGCAGTTTGCAGACAGCTTGATTCTTTATCGGAAAATGTGATAAGTGATGATAAGGATATAAGAACATTTGGAGTCTGCTTAGGAATTCTAGTCGGCATATTCCAGTTTCAGCAAAGAGAAGTCCTTAAGAATTCACACATATATCTGGGGTGTATAGCTTTTTTGTACCAAAAGCCCCAAAAGCCCGAATATAAAGAAGAATATGGGGCATTATTTGAAATGATGAGGAGAGTAGTTAAAGTCTGGAAAGCACACATCGAAGGAATTTTGCATGAATTGGGGGATGGCGAAATACGTGAATTCGACGAATTTAAAAGGAATGAGCATCCATAGAATTTGGTTATTTCCACTTCACAACAACATCATCAGTCCTTTCATACGGCTTTATATCAATTTTGTCGTAATCTTTAGTGGCGTCGTTTTTTTGTAAAATACCTAACCATGCAATATTTATTCCATTATCAACAAGCACTTCATTCGGCGGAACAAAAAATTTCGAGTTTCTTTCCTCGCACATTATCTTGCACATTTCCTTCAATCTTTTGTTGCATGCAACTCCGCCACCAAGAACTAACTCACTTTTTCCGCAATGCGCCATCGCCCTTTCTGAAACTTCAACAAGCATCGCAAAAACTGTCTCTTGGAGGGAAAATGCAAGGTCCTCAACCTTGCATTTTCCCGAATCATATTTTTGCTTTAAATTTGTCAAAATTCCTGAAAAAGAAACATCCATTCCCTTGACAACATAGGGCAGTTCAATGTAATTTTTTCCATTCAACGCTAATTTCTCAATTTTTGGTCCGCCTGGAAAACCCAATCCAATGTATCTTGCGAATGAGTCAATAAAATTGCCAACTCCTTGGTCGAGAGTTTCGCCAAAAACTCTGTACTTGCCGCCGTCATAAGCAATAATTTGAGTGTTTGCTCCGCTTGGATACAATAAAACAGGGTCTTTGGCTTTTGTCATTAATTTTCCAATTTCTAAATGCCCAATACAGTGATTTACACCAACAAGAGGAACATTTAATTTTTTTGCCAATTCTTTTGCTTTCTTCATTCCAACCAATAAACATGGTGCTAACCCAGGTCCTTGAGAAAAGGAAATTAAATCAATTTCCGTCAGTTTTAGATTTGCTTGTTTTAATGCATCTTCAACAACTTTGTCTTTTACATTTTCATGATGCAGTTTTGCTTCGCTCGGATGAATTCCTCCACTTTCTGTTTTATAGGCATCAGTAAAATTAGCATAAATTTTACCTTTATCATCAATTATTCCGCAGCCGAAAGTATGGGCTGTTGATTCTATTCCTAAACAAATCATAATTTAAAGGAATACAACATAATTTAAAAAGTATTCTCTTGTTGAAATCAATAATTTATTAAACAAGAAAAATATTCTAAAATTATGAAATTTCTAACAAAGGATGTCAACAAAAGCTTATTGGTATTGGTAATATTTTTTCTTATACTTTTTATTGTCTTTACTGCCTATTACGAAAATTCAATAAGGAATATCTTAAAGAGGTACAACAAGGATCAGGAAATCTTTGGCGGACTTACCGCAAATGCTGTAATTGAAGAGTTCAATAAGACATCAAATTTAAAGGAGAATGTTCAAAAATACAAAGAATATCTGGAAAATAGATACGATGAACTGAGTATGCTGAATGAAAACCTCAAAAGTGAAAATGAAAACCTTAAAGCTGAGCTAGGCCTTATCAAGTCATCTACTGAATACCAAAAAGTAAAGGAAATCAGACCGACACAGCAATTCTTGCTGTATCAAAGTAAAGTGGAAGAAATAGGAAGATTGAAGAAAAGAATAAACGAATTGTGCTTGGGATTCAAAGCTCTTAATGTTACCATGAAAGAGTGTGATTGAATTTCATGATAATTCCTGATAAGGTTTAATGAGCTACTTTGTTCACTCAAATTTTTTATTATAACTAGCGAAATCGGGGGCTTTACGGAACGATAAAACTGAAATAGAATCAGGGGCTACGGACTACTATAATAGGAAAAATTATAACTTAATTGAAAATCTATTTTTTGAATATGATTAAAATTTACTCAAAAATCAAATGTAAAATCACTAGAATGGTTTAATTCATTAATTAAATCCTTGTCTTTTTCTTTGCTTAAGGTTGTACTAATTCCTTGGGCTTCACATACTCTCATTTTACTGATTAGATTATAAATGAACCGGGACACAACAGCAACATTGTTATATGTCAAAAACACTCTGAGCTAAAGCACGAGAGCGTAAACGCATTGCGATTTCCGACATGTTAATAATGTCTATAGGGAATCGAAAAAGACAAATCATTTCTTAAGAATGAATAGCTCTCACTTTCATCAATTGTAATAGAAACAACAGTTAAGCTGTCCGGCGTTCCAGAGTAAGCACCATGCACAACCATCACTCCTATAATTCCTGGCATTAAAGTTTTTGTGTTTTTCAGCCAATTATCACTCAACAGCAATTTTTTCACTAAATATAAAGTAGATTAATATTGTTCTGTCAAAAAACAGAAAAGTTTATAAATTGTTCTGCATTAAAACTATTTATGAACAATATTTTTGAAGAGTGGAACGTTTATGCAGGGAAAAAAGAGCTAAAAGCAAGAGATATAAATTTAGAATCTATCGAAAAGAACTCTAAGCTTAAAATAGTGGCAATCACGGGCATAAGAAGAGCAGGGAAATCCAGCATTCTCATAATATTACAGCAAAAACTTAGCAAAAATAGTAAAGTTGCATATATTAATTTAGAGGACAGCAGGATAAAAGACAATAAAGAGGTTTTAGATAATATCCTAAAATGGTTTGGTGACTGTGGGTTTTTGCTGCTCGATGAAATAACCAGTGTTAATGGCTGGGAGGGTTGGCTTGCTAGAAATCATGAGATGCTAAAAGGAAAGTTAAACATAGTTACCACTTCATCCAGAAAAAGCCTGATAGATCCAAACAAGCCCTTAAGGGGCAGAATGCTTGCTTACGAATTTTATCCTTTATCTTTTAAAGAGTTTCTTGAATTTAAAAATATAAAGCCAGAAAAAACAACAGCAGGAATAGGAAAAATTGAAAGGGCTTTAGAAGCTGAGCTTTCCACTGGTGTTCCCACAACACCAGTGGCGTAAATATTA
>CAZRRL010000099.1:0-4447 GCA_964602555.1 uncultured Methanosarcinales archaeon
GAAAAATAAAATGAAGCAGAAAAAAGCGCAAGTAACAATTTTTATGATAGTGGGCTTGTTAATTATTCTAGGCGCCATTATATTTTTCTACTCAACGCAAAGAGTCAAAGAAGAAATAGTCCCAGAAATAGAAATTATACAAGAGCAAGTGCCAACAGAATTTGAACCTATAAAAAAATATGCTAATGATTGTGCTTACTCTGTTGGAGTTGAGGGATTAAGAATAATTGGCAAACAAGGTGGCTATATAAGCTTTACAGACAAATCATTAAATAAAGAGCCATTTACAATAACCCAAAACCCAACTGAGAGCGATGCAGTTTCATTTACGAAAGATTCTGACTTAAAAATTCCATATTGGTGGTATTTAAAGTCATCAAACACTTGCAATGCTGATTGCAAATTTGCTTCTAAAAGGCCAGAGCTTAGGCAAACAGAAAACTCTATTGAAAAACAACTTGAAAGGTACATTAATATCAAATTTAAAGAGTGCTTAAATAATTTTGAGCCTTTCAATGAGCAAGGTTTTGAAATAACCGAAACCGGAAATGTAAAAACTGATGTTGTGATTGGATTAGATGATGTAATGGTTCTTGTTGATTACCAAATCAAGGTAGTGCGTGAAGGCACAACAACAGACATAAGACAATTTCTGGTAAGAGTCCCGGTTAACCTCAACAAAATCTATGAGCTAGCAACAAAAATAACTAACATGGAAATAAAGCATCGCTACTTGGAAAAATATCCATTGCAATTAATAGCAGCTTTTTCAGGTGTTAATAAAGAAAAATTGCCGCCTATGTCAGACATGCAATTTAAGTTTGGCAGCACAACAAGCTGGCAGAAAAGTCAAATAAAAAATAAAATAACAGCAATGCTTACTTCTTACATACCACTTTTCCAAGTTGATGGAACTTATAACTATGAAAGACTTGCATTTAACTCGGAATTAAAGCAAAGATTGTATGATGCAACAATAATCCCAGTTGCAAATTCCTCATTTAGAGATTTGGCAGCACATTTTGCCTACTTAGATTTCTGGCCAGCTTACTTTGATTTGAATTGTGATGGAGAAAGATGTGTGCCAAGTTCTGCAAACAGCTTGATTTCATTTTTTGGAATACAAGAATACAGGTTTGCTTATGATTTGTCATATCCAGTTTTAGTTGAAATAAAGGACCCGTTTGCGTTAAACGAGCAAGGCTATACCTTTAATCTCTTTTTGGAAGGCAATATAAGAAACAATAAGCCAATGCCAGTTGATTTTGCACCTTTGGAAAGAATTTCTTTTTCAGAAAGCTCTTTGCTTTGCGACACAAGAACAAGTGGAAATATAACTGTTGCAGTTTTGAAAGCAGGGACTAAGCAAGCAGTTGATGATGCTCAAGTTCTCTACACAATTATTGATGAAAGCTGCTTTATAGGATCAACTAATACAAGTGGAATTTTGAAAGAAAAATTTCCAACAGGCGTAGGAGGAGTTGTGAATGTTGTTAAAGACAGCTTTATTGGAAGAGCCACTGAGTTAGATACAAAAGTTGATGAAGAAGCTGAGTTAAAAGTTGAGTTAAGTCCTATTTACACAAAAAAGGTTGTTGTTAAGAAAAAAAATATTGTTAAAACGCCACAAGGTTGGCAATTTAGAAATACAGCTTTAGATTTGAATAGTAAGGAATCGGCTACAATCACCTTAACTAGGATTGACAATGAGAACGAATTGGATTTTTCTACAGTAGCAAATTACCAAGGTCAGCAACAAGAAAACAGTGAAGTAGAGATAGCACCGGGCAACTACATTGCAGACATCAACTTAATTCTTGACCAGAGAATAATAATTCCAGAAAGAGAAAAATGTGTGAGTGCTGGAATTTTTGATGAAGAATGCTTTACTATTCCTAAAGTTGATTTTGGTGAAGGTGCGTCGCCTGGCTTTGAGAGGTTTCCAGAAGGCGGCTTAAAACTAAACATTGCTATCAATCCTAAGGATTTGGAGAACTCTGACACAATTGTGTTTTATGTTGTAAGTATAGACATCGCTGGAGTTCCAATGCAAGATAGAGTTATAGAGGATGTTGAGCAGATGGGCAAAATAGAGCACTACTCGAAAACATATCAATTATTTTTACAGCCAACTTTTGAATATGTCAAAAATTAAAAATTTTTGAGCACGATGAAAAATTTACAATTTTACACGAAATGGACACAATAAAAATAGCGGTATTGCTAAAAAGAAAATTTTCGGAATTTTACGCTATTAGAGAGTATAAACACAAGTCAATGGAACAATTTATTGTAAGAAAATACACAATCAACAATCAAATTGTGACAATAAAAGAGGAATAATAATGAATAAGGAAAAATATTTGCATTTAATTGCACCATTTTTAATAGTTTTAATACTTACAATTCCATTCTATACTGTAAGTGTTTATGCTACAATAAATAGTGTAGTTATCAAGGGAAGCAATGGCATTGAAGGCTTCATCAAAACAAATGACTTTATTGAATTTGATGCTAATGCTGTTATAAGTGGCGACACAATAACAAAAGACCAATTAATAGTAGGTGAAATTGTTTTTGATAGATGCATCGCATCACCTAGCGGATTTGATTGCAGTTTAAGATATCCAAATAGTGGTACAGAATCTTTTGAACCAGGCGCAGCACCTTTTACAATTACCTTGTACAATGACAACAAAAAGATTGACGACTCAAAATCAGGGGTTATCATAGTTGATAATAAAGCACCTGAAGTAAAATTAAGTGTTTCTCAAAATAAATTTTCATCAAACCAAGATGTAGTTATAACTTACGAAGTTACTGATTTTGCATGCGACAACCCATCTTGCACTGGAAAATGCGTAGGCATAAAAAACGTAGAGTTTTTTACATTTGATGGCATATTTAATGAAAAAGTTGATGTAACAACAAAAGACTGCAGCATCAAATCAAGCATAAGTATTGATCCTCAAATATTTAACGACGGCAAAAATTCAGTTTTTGCAAAAGCAATTGACAAATTTGATCAAATTTCTATAGAAACATCTGTTACATTTGAGGTTGATGCTTCTGCTCCAACAATTTTGCAGGATTCTTTTTCAATCATAAGAAAAGATGTAAGCCTAAATTCATTTTCTGCTAAAAAAATTGATGTTGAAGTTAAGGTTGATATTGAAGCAAATGACTTAAACCTTAATTCTGTTGCAGCAGATTTGTCCGCTTTGAATCCATCTGCTAATTTAAAAAATGCAAAAGCATTATGCACTGCTATCGAAGAAGGAATCAGCAACTGCAAGTGGTCAATTGAGTTAAACCCAATTTCAAGCGGCTTAAAAACTGTTGTTATTAATGCTTCTGATATATCTGGCAATAAAGAAAGCATTGCAATAACTAAGCTGTTAGCTATTGATAATAAAGGTCCTGTTATTCAATCTTTGTCAACGCAAGCAATAAGAGAAGGTAAATTATTAGGCAAAGCAACTGGCAATACAATAACTGCTGTTTTTGAGGAAGAAAGCGGCTTAGCTTCAGATGAAGTATTTTTGCATGTTGGTAATTCTGAATTAAGGGCAACAAGTTGTAGCAAAGAAACAAGTTGGGTATGCCAATGGACTAATGTTAATTTTGGCAGCACCACTCAAATTTCAATACAAAGCGACACAACAGATGTTTTAGGAAATGCTGTTAGTGAGAGCAAAGCTGTAGAAGTAATTATAGACAATAAGCCACCTGCTTTAAATTCACTAGAGATGAGCCCAATTGGAGGCATTACTCAAGCATTTCCTGGATTTTTTAAGGTTGGAGATAAAATTGTTGTTGTTGCAAATTTAACAGAAGACAATGATGTTTTTGCAGTTGCTGACTTTTCAAAATTTATAAGTGAAGCTTCTAATTTTGAGGCAACATGTGAAAGAGCTCAAGCAGACCAGCATGTATGCACTTGGTTAACTAACAAAATCAATTTACAAAATAACAATTTTGTAATATTTAATTTTAGTGATACAGCAGGCAACACTTTTATTTCTACAAAATCGCTTAAAACATTTGGATTAGAAGGTGCAGAGCCTCCTGATTTCTGGACAAACACAGTTTCTTGCTCGCCTAGAACAATAGACAGACAGCTTGGTCCGTTAATAAATCAAAGAGCTTTCTGCGAAGTGAGATTAAAACTCAAGCCATCTTCAAAACTAGCTTCAACTGTTTTCATAGGACCTGCTAGCTGCTCTGGTGACATATCAATAGTCAATAACATTGAAATTTTTAATACAGAAGCAGGAAGCACAAATCCAATAGTAAAAATAACATTAGTCAAAGATGATTTTAAGATTAACAATGCGAGCTTAAGCTGCTCATTTGACATCTTTTCTAAAGTTGGCAACTTAATAACAAGCAATGCAGAAATTGAAAATTTCAACATAGGGCTTCAATTTTCAAATTTGCCATTAGG
>CAZRRL010000100.1:0-4382 GCA_964602555.1 uncultured Methanosarcinales archaeon
AGTTTTGAGCCTGAATTGTTATGCTGCCAGCATTGCCTCCGCTTCCTCCTGTATCGCCTGCATTATTAGTAGGACCATTTCCACCATTGCCACCAGATGCATTAATACCAGAAGAAATTACATTAACAGCATCGGCACCATTTGCTTTTATTATAATAGTGCCGCCAATTCCACCATCTCCGGCATTTGCGCCTAGTGTACTTTGCCCACCATTTCCACCATACACCTCTATATTACTTGTTAAAGTTACATTAACATTTATTCCTTCTATCCTAATATTTCCTCCAATGCCACCATTGCCTCCATTTGCTGATCCACTACTAACAGTAGTGCCTCCGCCATTGCCGCCAAAAGCATTAACTGTGCCTGTTATATTCACAATTGAAGTTGCATATACTGTCAAGTTTCCACCATTTCCAGCACCACTAGCAATCAAGCCACCTCCTCCATTTCCTCCATATAGACTTGATGTTCCTGTTATTATTACAGAGCTTGCATTTAAGGTTATATTTCCTGCATTTCCTCCAGTGCCGCCATTATCGTCACCATTTACAGTATCTCCTTCTCCACCAACACCGCCATATACATTAATAGCAGCAATTTCAATATTTGTAGCATCACCATTTGTTTTTATCAAAATAGCACCACCATTCCCAGCATTGCCGCCGTCATTATCATCATTAGCAGTGCCGCCGTTGCCTCCATATACATTAATAAGCCCTGTAATTGTAAAATTAATATTTGTTCCGTCTAGCCTTATATTACCACCATTTCCACCAACTCCACCGTCTCCTGGACTTATACTGCCTGTAGCATCTCCGCCATTGCCACCAAAAGCATTAACTGTATCTGTTATATTCACAATTGAGGTTGCATAAATTGTCAAGTTGCCGCCATTTCCACCATCGCCGCCAGGATCAGCAGCATCTCCGCCTCTTCCGCCATGAATACCTAATTTACCATCAACCTTGATAGAGCTTGCATTCATTATAATTGTGCTTGCATTCCCACCTATTCCGCCATTATCACCACCATTTGCAGTATCTCCATCACCGCCTCTGCCGCCAGATACATTGATTTCTGAAGTTAAAGATGTTATTATTTGTGTTGTTGAATTTAATATTATTACTCCTCCATTTCCGCCACCACCACCATCTGTAGCAGTGCCAGTTCCCCCTTCACCACCTTTAGCTAATATTTTCCCACTTATGTTCATAAATCCTGCTGATATATTTGTAATGTTTCCATTGCCTCCATCTTCTCCAGCAGCACCATTAACACCTCTTAAACCAGATATGTTTACTATTCCTATTTTACTCACATTAAAATCACCCGTAATCTTTAAGCTTAATCCAGTTGAGTTTAACAAAGAATCCACAACCATTAAAGTAAAGTCGCAAATGCCTCCTGTGCAGTCGCTTGACTTCATTGTGCATGGAGCAGTAATAGAGCATGTGCTCCCCTCTGTACATCCAGAGCAAGTTCCTGCCAAATTATGTGCATAAGCTGTTAAATTTCCAAATGTGAATTGCTGCGTGTGCTTGCCTGTTGTAAGAACCTTTGAAGTCCAATAGCCTGTTGAATTATCGCAATTATAGTTTTCATAATAAACGCCAATTAAAGAATAAGAATGCTCTTGTAATTGCTCTTTTGTAAGCAAAGCATAAACCTTGCCATCAATAATTATTGTGTTGTAAGTGCCAGAGCCAATGTGCAATGCATAAGCTGATGGGATTATGGAGAAAAAATTAGCTATGTTGCTGATAATTTGATTTTCTTTATTTTTTATTTGATTGTTGTTTATTAAGTTTTGATTATTTTTTGAGTTTATTGTTGTTTTTTTATTATTTATTGATTTATGCGCTGGGTCAGGGAGTCTCAACTCACGTTGAGTTTTGAACCATGATGAGCGCGAGCTCACTTGCTTATCAGGCAAGCGCGTCTGCCTAATTTCGCCAACCCAGCTTCGCAAATCATCGAAATCTTTATATACTAGTTTATATAATTTATCATTTGAGCGCGAGAAATCCATTTCGGGTTCGTCTGCCTGATTTCGTGAACCCGTTTTTTCTTTTTCATTTATTAGATTTATTTTATTGTTGTGATTATTTTTTAATGTTTTTTCGTTATTGAATTTATGAGTTGTTGGGTTTTCTTTTAATGAATTAATTTTATTTATGTTTTGGTAAATATTGTTTAAGTATGTTGGGTTATCACCTTTTCCGCAACCTTTAAATACGTCTTTTTCATTATTAGTATCATGAGAGTCGAAATTAACAAGTATATTGTTGCTGACAGCGAAATTTGCCATGGAAAGCCTACTTTCAATGGGACAAGAATAATGGTTTGGCAGATCCTTGAGATGCTGGAAGGTGGCATGACTGCTGAAGAGATTATTGAGGATTTCCCCTCCTTGACTCAAAAACATATCAAGGCTGCTTTGCATTACGCTGCTGACTTGACCAGAGGTAGAGATATCCCAAATGTCACAGTCCCACTCCACACTTAAATTCTTGCTAGACGAGAATGTTAAAAGAAGGTTGGCAAGATTTCTTATCTCTAAAGGATTTGATGTGATGATTGCACCACAAGGAGTTTCCAATGGTAAATTAGCGGAGCTCTCTAAATCAGCTAAAAGAATATTGGTCACTAACGATTTTGACTTTACCGACCCTTTACTCTTTCCGAGGGAAAAAGTATTTTCAGTAGTTTGGCTGACAGTACCGCAAGATAAGCCAGAATCTTTGTTAAGTTCATTTTCTTTATTGCTTAAAGACAAATCAAAGCCAGAAGTCTTTGAAGGATATTTAATTACATTAAAAGATGGAGAATTTGAAGAATCCAAAATTTTGAGTTCGTCAGAATTTAAATTTGATAAATAGTAATTATTAATCTTTTTAATTTCTTTTACAACATTTCCACTTATTTCCAAACCTTCCAATGACAAATTCCCCAAATCAACAATGTAAAGTGGCTCTAAAACATTGCTGTCGCATCTTAGCTCTAAAGCATCTAAGTCATTTATTGTGTTTGCATCATCAATTTCTTTCTCAGCATAAGTTGTTCCATTGCTGGCAATTATTGTCAAATTTGCAATGCCAGTTGTATTAAAAGCAACTGTCCAATTCCCATTTTTAGTTGGAAAGCTTTGTACATTCAATATAGTTATAGAAATTTCAAAAGTTTGATTGCTTAAATGTGGAATAAACCATTCAATTCTGTCAATTAAACCATTTCCATTTTCATCAAAGTAATCAACATCATCAAACAATATTCTTGAGTTATTTTGTATCCAGTAAAGCTTAATGGATTGCTGTGGAACATCATTTAATTTAGTATAAGCAATCACATCTTCATAAGGAGTTTCAGAAACTATTTTTATTTGCTTTGTATAAGAATTGAGCTCATTTTCAATTGCAATTGGCGCTTCTGTCTCATAGCTTATTTCAATTTCTTCATTTTGATTCAAGCTATAATTAATAAACAAAATTGGCTCGCTATCTACTTCAATAACTGAAAATGATATTAAATTATTAATATTTAATGATTGCAGTTCTTGCTCCTGTTCTATTTTTTTATCATACAACTCTTCTAATTTCAAATCAATTTCATTGGAATAATATTCTCTCTCATCAACTACAACTTTTAATGCGTCATTTAATTTTGATTCCTCTAAAATATTTATTTTCTTGTTTATACTTTCAATATTTTTCTCAGCTTCATAAATTTCCTTATCTTTGACTTCATTATTCTCAATTATTTTTATTTTGTCGTCTGGAAATTTCTGAATTATTGGATCTAAAACTTTAACAGAGATATTAAATGAATTATCAGGCAAGGTTAAATTGATAGAGCTCGCAGTCGAATTAACTAAAAATCTATTAATCCATTTCACAGGCTTGCCAACTTCAATTTTTGGCTTGAATAGCTCTTCACTTATGTTTGTTTTTTCTCCACTTATATTAATTGCAAAAATATTAGAAATAGCTATGCTTTCAGAGTCATTTGCAGTTATGTATGTAAATCTTAACCCGTCAATGCCTTTATTTTCCATAATTGTTGCAATATCGCCATCAAACAGCATTGTAACATTATCAGTTTTATAATAATCATAAGTTAAATCATCGCCATCAGGATCAGCAAAAAATTCGCTTAGATTTATTGTTATATTTTTATTTAAATTAATTGTTGAGAAATTTTTTAACAATATTGGCGGGTTATTTGTAGCATCAATTAATGCTTCATACTTAATTTTATCAATTCTTAATACAGCGTCATCTTCAATTTCAAAAATCAATTCATAGCTACTTTTGTTCAAACCGCTTAATGAGCATGTTTCTAAGCAAAAACCTTCAAACTTGATTTCTTCATCAAAAAATTTA
>CAZRRL010000101.1:0-4372 GCA_964602555.1 uncultured Methanosarcinales archaeon
TTTCATTTTCATCCATTGCTTTCAAAACTAGCTCAAATTTATCTTGCTCTATTTTCATATTTTTCTCTTCTTCTAACCTTTTTAAAATTGCTTCCTCGCTTGTGCTAAAGAACAATAGATAGATGCCCAAAGCTCCTATAAATGAAATTAAGCCAACTGCAATGTGGCTTAAGCCAAGCAGTGATTCTACTCTTTGACACTCATTTGTTGGATAACACTGCAAAGCAGTTGTCTGTTTACCAAGAACACCCATAAAGCCAAATGATAGAATGCTTGCTATAATACTAAATGACAATATAACAAAACCAAGCTTTTTATTTTCCATTTAGTGCCCTTTTGAGTTTATTTGCATTAAAATATATAAATTTTTGGTTATTTTTACGCTAATAATTAAGCTAATAATCATTTGTTATTTATAAAGATTTTGTTTTGGAGTACTAGAAAGTAGTTATATTAGGAATTTGCAAGTGGAAAATAGAATAAAACAACAACTTTTTTAAATAATTATATTCCCTAAAACTTTAGGTGACAAAATTCATAACAAAACACAAAATACTTGTAACAAGTGCATTGCCATATGCGAACGGGCCTATCCATTGTGGGCATCTAGTAGAATATATACAGACAGATATTTTTGTTAGATTTCTAAGGTTAATTGGAGAAGATGTTATTTATGTTTGCGCTGACGATACTCATGGCGCTCCAATTGAAATAAAGGCTGATGAGCTTGGCATTAGCCCAGAAGAATTAATAGCAAAAGTTTATGATGAGCATGTTCAGGATTTTAATGATTTTTTTATAAGCTTTGACAATTATTACACAACAAATAGTCCTGAAAATAAATATTATAGTGATTTAATTTTTGAAAGATTAAGAAAAAATGATTTGATATATACTAAAGATATAGAAGTCACTTATTGTGAATATTGCAAAAGAACTTTGCCAGACAGGTATGTTAAAGGAAAATGCCCGAAATGCAAAGCTGATGACCAATATGGAGATGTTTGTGAGCAATGTAATGCAACCTACAAAACAATTGAGCTTATTGAGCCTTATTGCGCAATTTGCAAAAATAAGCCAATAAGAAAAACTTCAAAGCATTATTTCTTTAAGTTAAGCAAATTCTCTAGCAAACTTGACTCATGGCTTAAGAAAAATAAAAATTTGCAACCTGAAATAAAGAACTTTGTTTTCAACTGGATAAAAAACGGTTTAGAAGACTGGAACATAAGCAGAGATGGTCCTTACTTTGGCTTTAAAATTCCTGGAGAAGAAGACAAATATTATTATGTATGGCTTGATGCCCCGATTGGTTATATAGCAAGCACTGAAAACTATTGCAAAAAGCATGGATTAAAAGCAGAAGATTACTGGAACAATAAAACCCACGAAAATCAGAGATTTTCGGGGCCCAGAAAATCCAAAAGATTTTCTCGGGATTCTAGAATTTACCATTTCATTGGCAAAGACATTATTTACTTTCATTTCTTGTTCTGGCCTGCAATATTGCTTGGTTCTGATTTTCAATTACCTTATGATATTGTAGTGCACGGCTTCTTGACAGTTAATGGAGAGAAGATGAGCAAAAGCAGAGGCACATTTTTCACAGCAAGAGAATTTTTGCAAAACTATAATGCAGAGCATTTGAGATTTTATTATGCAAGCTTCCTAAGCAAAAAAATGTCTGATATAGATTTGAGCTTTGACGACTTCGCAAAGAAAATAAATAATGAGTTAGCTGCAAACATAGGAAATTTTTGCTACAGAGTTTTAAACTTTTTAAATAAAAATTTTGATGGAGAAGTTAAAGATATAGACAACAATAAAGAATTAATAAAAGAGATAGGAAAAAAAATAAAAAGCATAGAAAAAAATTATTATGAACTTAACTTCAATGAGGTTATAAAAAATATTTTGCATATATCCTCTCTTGGAAACAAATATTTTCAAGACAATGAGCCATGGAGATTGATTGATAAAGACAAAGAAAGAGTGCATAAAATTCTTGGTTTATGTGTTAATATTATAAAAAATTTAAGCATTTTGACAACACCTATATTGCCTGATTTCTCATTAAAATTACAAAAACAATTAAATCAAAACAATCTAAAGTGGATTAACTTAAATTTTGATTTAAAAAATCATAAAATTGGAAAAGATGAAATTTTAATAAAAAAGATAGAAGAAAAAGAAGTAAAGCGAGAATTTCCATTAAGTCTTAAAGTAGCCAAGATATTGGATGTAAAAGAGCATCCCAATGCTGACAAGCTTTATGTTTTAGATATTGATTTAGGTAATGAAAAACGACAATTAGTTGCTGGGCTAAAAGGGTATTATCCAAGCGAAGAATTAAAAAATAAAAAAATAATTATTGTGACAAATTTAAAATACGCTACACTAAGAGGAATTGAAAGCCAAGGAATGCTGCTAGCTGGAGATGATGGAAGCAATGTTGGTGTTTTAACAGTAGAACAAAGCAATCAAGGTGACAAAGTTTATTTTGAAGGCTATAAGAACTCTACAAAAGAAATAAGTTTTGACGAGTTTTTGAAAATTAAAATGACAGTTAAAAATGGCAAAGTATATTTTGAAGATAAAGTGTTAAAGACAGATAAAGAGATTGTAAAGGTTGAAAGGGTTAAAGATAATGCTAGGATTAGGTAATGTTATTTATTCCCAACATTATGAGCCAATAGATTTTATCGCCTTATCAATCTCTTTTTGAGTGTAACCTTCCCTGTATAAAATATTTTTAATTTGCTGCAGACTAAATCCCTTGCTTATACTTTCAATTATGTACTGCTTCAACGATTCAATAATCTTTTTTTCTCTTCTTTGTTTGAGTAATGTGAACAGCAATATAGGAATGATTATTGCTAGACTTAATAATACCCACATCAAATAGTTTGGCTCTTTTTTCTCTTTTATAGCTGGCTTTATTTTTTGTTGTGGCTTTGCTTCCTCGGTTTTTGTTGTCGTGATTGGGGTTATATTTATTTTTTCTTCTGGTGATGCACAGTCAGCATCATAGCTTATTGTGCAATCAGGGTCGCAAATGCCATCGTCTATCCCATCACAAAAATCATCTTTGCTACCAGAAGCACAATCATTTGTGCAGCTTTCATATGACTCGTATGGCTCACAAATTTTATTGCCGCAAGTGTCTGAGAATGAAGTCACATCAAGATCGATTATCTTTGAGTTTTGCAAATCATATACTTCAATTCTTGCAGTATTTTTATCATAAGGAATGTAGATTAAATAATTTTTATTTTCAGACATGTTGTAGTATAATTTTTTTAAATCTTCACCTTTAAAAGATACTGCCTTAATTAAGAATCCAGAGGTGTCAGCTTTAACTGGCCTGTCTATCTCTCTTAAGCTAATTTTGTTGTATGTAACATAGTCAAGAATGTAGTTAACATCTAATACAAAATATTTCTCTGCATTTACAGAGCTAACTATTAAAATCATTAAAATTATGTAGGCAAATATTTTGTTTCTCATTTTAAATAATTGTTGTATTTAAATAAACATATACAAATTCAAAGTTATCATTAGCATCTGTAGCTTCAATTAAAATATAATTAGAGCCATTTTGCAAATTCAAAATAACGCTGTCGTTAATTTCATTATTTGCTAGATTGGCTAATACTTGTGAGTCATTCAAAAATACGGTATAGTTAAGAGGATAATTTGATGCGGAAATAGTAAATGAGAAATTGACTGAGCTTGAATTGTAGGTTACATTATCTAAGGTGTTTATAATTATTCTCAAGTTTACAAAGTTTGATATGTCTTCTGCAATCTTGTTTGGTGTTAGGACATATTTGCACAAATCATTAAATGCATCACTTAATTCCATGTTTGTTATATTATTATAAAGTATAAATACCGGGTTTAGAGTAATCAAATTTTGATTTTGCATACAATATGTTTCATTATTATCTAGAACAATAATAAAATCTTTATTGTTGTCATAAGTACAAGAACTTTTTATTATATCAGTTAATTCTGAAGTGCTAGAGTATGTTAATGCATGCTCAAGTCTGTAAAAGTTAAGATTTTTCCTTTGCTCTGAAAATTTATCGAATGAGAATAATTGGTCCAAGAAATCTAATGTATCGGATTCAAATTGGGCATAACCATCACTTAAGGTTTCGTAATTTTGAGCTGCAAAAATAACATTTCTTTCAACTGCATCATTCCAAGTCAGTATTGGTGGGCATTTGTTATTGTTTAAAACAACAATTGTGTGGGTGTTGCTAAGCAATTGTTGAGTGCCATCTTTAAATTTAACAATAAGATCGACATTTAGTTTTTTAAGGCCGTCAAAGCTTTTAATTAATGAGCTGTCCCAGTTATTAGCGTA
>CAZRRL010000102.1:0-4342 GCA_964602555.1 uncultured Methanosarcinales archaeon
GGAAGGACTTTCTAGTACGAGAGGAACGGAAGTTCGGCGCCTCTGGTCCACCTGTTGTCCAGCAGGGCACGCAGGGCAGCTACGCGCTAAGGGATAAGTGCTGAAAGCATCTAAGCACGAAACCCACCTTGAAAAGAGACATCATAGAACACTTGTAAAACACGAGTTTGATAGAAGCGGTGTGTAAGCATAAAGCTTCGGCGATATGTTCAGCATGCGCTTACTAACAGTTCATACCTGTAGTTTATGCTTGGCAAAAGTCTGTGCATGGTTTTCATTTTTATTTTATTAAGTATAGATTAGAATTATAGAGAACTCTACTTTACTATATACTTTTTTTACCTAACACCTTAACTATGTAATCAACCTCGTCATTACTAACTGTTACATGAGAAATTCCTAAGTGACTTAGCAATTCTCTTAATAAAGGAATATGGACTCCTCCATACAAAATTCCAACAATATTTGGAGAAATGGGATTTTTTTCATTTTCACTAAGTTTTTTTATTATGTTATCAACTGCTTTTCTTGAACTTTCGTCAACTGCATACTTATCATAAAGTTGAACTAAATTATAAAAATAATCATCTAATCTTGATTTATCAGCAAAAATTTCTCTCTTAAACGGAACAGCACCTTCAAATTTGACACAATTTGATAAGAACTCAGCATACTCATAATCAAAACTATCTATAGAAACTCTTTGCTCTTTAAATCTCCTTAATTCATGAATTAAGCTATCTAGACAAAGAGATTGTATTTTTAAATCTCTATCTTCTAATCCAAATAAATTTAAATTTGGTTTAATCAGCTCAGCCGCTAATTTATCGGAATCTAACATATTTTGAATACTAATCTTGCGACCATTGGGCAATATCTGGTTATATATTTCAACAATTGATTCCAAGGGTTTTTCTGAACCATATTCTGCTCCTTCTAAACCAAAAGACTTAACGTATTTTGATATTACTTGAAAAACAGAATTATAGTAACCTTCACTTCTAAGAGGGTGAACTTCTGGAATTATTATTACTGCCTTGTCTGAATGATTATCTACCCCTTTAGCATACCATCCTTGAGATTTTAGTCCTGAAATTTCAAGCTCTATTTTAATATCCTTAACTAAGGCACCAATATCAATAAAGCCATTCCCCTCAACAGCTTCTACAAGTTTAAGAATGGGTTTAAATTGACTAAAAAAAGCTACAACTAATCCACTTACAATTGTTTCCAAAAAATCTCTTCTATACATGATAAAGAATTTGAAATGCGATGGTTAATAAAAATATTATTGATAAAATCATAAGTAGATAAAATTTTTCAAGCAAAATCATATTGAAATACATTTTTAAACATCAAAATTCCACCCACACACTATCAGAATTACCTTAACTCCCCCTTAATCCTCAAATACTCCTCTTTTGTCAGCTTTGAGTTCTTTGCATTCTGCATTAAAGAATTGATTAAAATATTCTGCTGCCTGCTCCACTCCTTGTCGGGATGTGTCCTTACATAGTTTGCCCAGTACTCTACAAAATTCAATCTATCTTTTAGTCTATCTTGAGAAGGAATTAATCGTCCATTGATTATATTTGTATTTGCTTTCTGATTCTTAATAGCTAGAATCTTTTCGAGATATACTGCATCTTCGATGTCCCTATATGATTTAAGATAATTCCTCTTAAAATTGATTGCAATAGATAGAGGCGACAGATAAACGGCTCCAAGTTTTGTTATAACGGTTGTCTTATTGACAAAATTTGCCATTTCCAATTTTGTGCGTGCAACTTTAATTTTAAAATTAGGTGTTGTTGTATTTTTCAAAGAAATCCTGATAGCTAAATCTTTCATTAGCAATTTATAGACGTAAGCTGAATTTTTTGCATTTAAACTCCAATAGCTTTTCCCGATATCATGATAAAACTTATCAATTTTTTCTTTGCTTAAATGTTTAACAAAAATATCAATTTCATCTGTGGTTTTTGTCCTGCCCAGCAATATAGGCACATACCCACCTACTATAACTTAATCAGTATATTTCCTTAATATTTTTATAAACCTAAATACAAACTTATCTAACTCATTTATCTCTTTGTCAAGCTTTATAGTATTTTTATTTATGAATTTCATAATCTTGGAGTGCTTTATGAATTTAATAAGTTATTGATTCGAAAAGGCAATGATTTTTAAATTATAAATTGATTCTCTTTATCTATGAAATGTCTAGGTATCGAATCAACAGCACACACTTTCGGCTGTGGAATAATTGATGATAAAGGTAGAATTTATGCTAATGTTACTGATGCATATAACACAGAAAAAGGTGGTATTCATCCTAGTGAAGCAAAACTTCATCATGAAAAAGTTAAAGATAAAGTTGTTGAAACTGCATTGAATGTTGCAAATTTAAAATTAGAAAATATCAACTTAATTTCTTTTTCTCAAGGTCCTGGAATTGCTCCATGTTTACTAGTTGGTTTTAAAAAGGCAAAAGAACTTGCAAAAAAAATTAATGTGCCATTAGTTGGCGTAAACCATTGTTGTGCCCATCTTGAAATTGGCAAATTAATGACAAAAGCAAAAGACCCAGTTTTGTTGTATGCAAGCGGAGCAAATACTCAAATTATTGCTTATGACGGTGGCAAATATAGAGTTTTTGGCGAAACTCTTGACCAAGGTGTTGGCAATTTTATTGATTCATTTGCAAGGTACATTGGATTAGGGTTTCCTGGCGGACCAAAAATTGAAAAATTAGCATTGAATAGAACAAAATACATTGAACTGCCTTATGTTGTTAAAGGAATGGATGTAAGCTTTTCTGGGATTTTAACCAATTTAAAACATAAATATGATTCAAAAAAATATGCTGTTGAGGACTTAGCATTTTCATTACAAGAGACTGTCTTTGCAATGCTTGTTGAAGTTTCAGAACGGGCAATGGCTCATTGTGGAAAAGATGAATTAGTTTTAGGTGGGGGAGTTGCATGCAACAAAAGATTACAGCAAATGTGCAAAATAATGTGCGAGGAAAGAAATGCAAAATTCTTTGTGCCGCCAAATGAGGTTTTGACAGATAATGGATTGATGATTGCATGGCTTGGTATATTGCAGAAAAATGATGCAACAAAAGGCTATGACGAGATTGATATTAAGCCTTATGAGAGAACGGATGATGTGATTGTGACGTGGAGATAATTAACAAGATTTAAATAATATGAAATTACCATTTTTTTATGAACAAAAATATTGCTATTTATTTTTGTATTCTCATAATTTTTATCGTAAGTTGTCAAACTCAAGTTTCTGAGAAAGAAAAGCCAGCAGAAAAAATGGCTGCGATGAATGTGATAACTTATGATAGCGACAAAGTTATTGTCGTGCTTGATGAATTGGCATTTTTACCGCCATTTATTCATATTAAAAAAGGCGCTACAGTTACTTGGCTTAATAGAGACAAAGTTGAGCATACAGTTGCATTCCATAATAAGAAAACTCCAACTCAAGTAACAGAAAGTGATTTATTAAAGACTGGTGACAAATATAGTTACACATTTAATGAAGAGGGGATTTATGACTATATTTGTGGAATACATCCATTTATGCATGGTGGCATTATTGTTGGTAATCCTCCACAATTAGCAGAAATGATGGAATTTGCTGAAGACACTGCTCCTCCAAAGGTTTTCTCCATAACTCCAAATAAGGTTTCAGTTAATGGAGGCGACAAAGTAATTGTCAAAGGTGAAAATTTTGTTAAAGCTACAACTGTATTCTTCCATCATCTGTTTGGAGATGTTAAGTTTGTTGATTCAAAAGCACTTGAAGTGACAACTCCAAAACATTACGCCATAAAAATGGATATAATTGTAACAAATCCTGATGGCGACCATTTTACTTTGCCAAACTCTTTTGAATTTTTTGGAGAAGAAGAGCAACAAATTGAAACTATTGAATTTGAATATGAAGAAAAAAGAACGCCTCATTTTACTAGTTCAACACCAAAACATGGAGATAATGTTGACAGCCCATCAGCAATATCAATCTCTTTTAATTTCCCGATTGTGAAGGGAAGCAACATAATTCTTTATGATTTAAGTAGAAAGAAGCTTTCAGAAGGCACTTTATCATTAAATAGACTTGGCTTAGAAATTAATAATGTACCAAAACTTTCTCCAGGAATTTATAAAGTAACTTATCATGCAATCTGGCTTGGCGGCAGTGCTCATGATGGAGAATTTTATTTTAATGTTAAGTAAAAAACAAGTAACAAAATATTACGATAAAATTGATATAAAACCGTATGAAAGAACCGATGATATTGTAGTTACTTAGAGGGATTAGC
>CAZRRL010000103.1:0-4308 GCA_964602555.1 uncultured Methanosarcinales archaeon
AATTTTAATCTGCTTAGCTTTTTTAAATTTAATATTTAATTTAGTATAATGTCAACTTAAACATCATCTCGAAAAAGTTTCTACAGTTAAAATTCCAAAGCTATGCCTTTTTGTTGCTGGATTGTATAAAGACACAGGCACATTTGTTACAAATTTGTCCTTGAAATTGTCTATTTTTCTTGAGTAAATTTCTTTATATTCTTCTCTAGGATATATTTGCAACAAGCTTACATTGCTAAACTCGAGCAAATCATAATAATAAAGCTCATTTTGTTGCATTAAGCTTTGAGCTGCTTCTAGCTTTAATATATCAATGCAATTTTCTATGACAATGTTATCTTCACTGCATTGCAATTCCGGAAAAAACATAACTCGTTGAGCTATTCCAACTGATCTTAGCTGCGCTGATTCCTCTCTTTCTAAGTCAATGTTGCCTTTTATAACTCTTACATAAAACACAAAACCTATAATTATAAATATAAAAAATACAAACAACACAGCAATTGTTTCACCCATTTGAATCTGTGACTTTTTATGCATTTTCAATAAATCAATGTGCATGATGATTTTTGTGCTTCCTTGTTTTCATTATTCAATTGCTCTGCTGCAGATGTTAAACTATCAAATGTTGCTTGATCAAAAGTAAATTTTTCAAGCTTTAAAGCCTCTGTGTCTATTTCCTCCAATAGTGGCAAAGCCTTTTTATAGAAATCTTGGCATTGAATAGAAGCTGTTCCATGTAATTTTTGTGTTTTGTCTTTGTATATTTTAGTTATTAATTTAAGCCTAGCAAACACATGCTTCATGTTGCATTCATATGATTCATTTGTATCAGAATAAACAGCTCCAATCAACGCTTGTTTTCCGATATAAAGTGAGTTGCCTTTTGACTGCCATGTACTGCCATCTTTTTCATAAAAATTTATGCTTCCTTTTTTTGCATCTCCTGAAATTTGTAATGCTGTCACATCAGAATCTTGCATATTTTGCAAAGCTAATGGAAAATCAATCACTGAATTTTCAAAAATGATAAATCTGACTTTGTAGTTATTCAAATTTCTAAATGATGCAACAAAAGCGTCAGATTCATAAAATTCTTTTTTTAGCTCTGAAGGCAAAGACTTGTTTATTTCTTTAGCAAATTCGCTATCACCGATAATTATGTATCTTAATTTATCGCTTGTAATGTAAAGCAAATTTGTTGCTCTGTAAGGCAGACTAAAAGCTAATGTTTGAGTAATAAGCCTGTCACCTTTAATCAAACTAGGTGCAAATAATATAAGGTTTTGATATTGCTTTGAAACTCCGCCAATAGAAACTCTGTTGCACTCCACTTCAATATTGGCATTTGGCACATCAACTATTCTTGTTGTGTCTGTGCTAACACCAGCACCTATGATTATTGCTTCTATGCTTTTAAGTATAGTTGTCTTTGTTGAAACTTCAGAAAGTGTTCTTTGCTTGTAAATAAAAACTGTAAAAAACAGCAAAATAGCAGCACCAGCAACTAAAACAAATACCCAATTAAACTGAATTTCAAACCCCTTTTTTTTCATCATTTTGAAGAATAACAATCTGTTGATAAGTCAGCCCCAATTGCTTAATAAAACATAATTGCCTTTTCCTTCCAGCCTTAAACTTATTTTATCATCAACAGCTTTGATACACAACACATCTGGATTGACAGATATTTTGCCAGCATAAAATGATTCTTTTGCAATGTCTTCAACCAAGAATACATTTTTACCAGTCTCGTATTTTATGCTGTCTATGATTATTGGATCTATGCTAGATGGCAGCTTATCAACATCAAATGCCTCAAAAGATTCAACAAAACAAACTTTTTTATAATTACCGCAAAGCTGGAGGTCTTTCCTTATTACACTTCCAAAATCGCTTGTAATGGATTTGATTGCATTCTGCAAATCAGTCTTAAACTTAATGCATGAAACTTGCTCTGCTCTTTTTTTGAAATTCAATATTGTATTATAACCAAAAACAAAGATGATTGCAATCAAAAATATGGTTAGAATATAAATAAATATTTGGCTATATAACTGTGATTTTTTCATTTCTTAATGACTTTTTGCTTATTCGCTTTTTTCCTTTCCTTTGTTATATCTTTAAGCTTTGCAAAAATATCTTCCTTAGCTTTTTTTATTTTTTTTCTTCTTTTCTTTGGCACTTTCAATTGTATTATTTCCTTAGCTTTTTCTTTTTGCTC
This sequence comes from uncultured Methanosarcinales archaeon, assembly GCA_964602555.1. Lineage (GTDB taxonomy): Archaea > Nanobdellota > Nanobdellia > Woesearchaeales > GW2011-AR4. The sequence goes on from CAZRRL010000103.1 coordinate 2,225, forward strand.
TGCTTTTGCTTCTGGCTTCTCTGATTTTTCTGCAGCCACTTTTGCTTTTTCTTCTGTTTCAAATGCCTTCAATAAGCTTTCTCTCTCTTTTCTTCTTAATTCTTCTTTCTTTTTTAGTGCTTCTTTAGCTCTGATGTCCTCTACAGTTGGTCTTGTTGGTGCTTGCTTAATAGGTGGTGTTATTCTTGGTGTTACTCTTTGCCTTTGGAACTCTAGCCTTTCTTCTTTTCTTTTTGTTACTGCACTATAAGCCAAATATCCAAATCCAGAAATCAAAACTATAATGCCAACAATTGTTAGTATTATTGTTCCTAGCTTAGTTCTTGGGAAATCAGCTGGATCAACTGGATTTGTGTCTTTATCAAGCTCTCTCTTATCAGAATATGAATCATTATCAGTGTCTGCTAAATTCGGGTTTGTGCTTTGGCCATACACACTATTTTTCACGCTATACTCTTCATAGTTTGTAAGTCCATCTTCATCTAAGTCACTGTTAGCATCTTCTGGATTGTTTGGATCAAGCCCATATTGTATTTCCCATGCATCTGGCATGCCATCATTATCTGTATCTTCTTCATCATCTGGAATGTTATTGCAATTTTTGTCATTATCTTCACATTTTTTGCATATTGAAGAGACACATTGCAAGCCTTCTTCACAATCTTCGGTTGCATCGCAATTCTTTCCTTCTGAGCATTTTGTTGTGCACACCCCTCCACAATCAACAGCTGCTTCTCCTGGGCTTAGTTTTCCATCTTCGCACATTCCCGGCAACTTACAAAATCCATATAAGCAGAAATTACTGTCACAGTCACTAGGTAAATTACATTGTGCATCATTAGGGCATTTACTGCATGGTCCTCCACAATCAATGCTTGTTTCACCTTGGTTTCTTACATTATCGTCGCAAGTTGGCACTGCACATTTGCCATCTGAGCAGAATCTGCTCCCACAATCAGAGTTATCTGTGCATGCTTCATTTGCTCCACAATCTCCTCTATCTTTGCAGGTTAATATAATAGTATCATTTCTAGAACAACTAATTGTGCTTATCTGGCATGAATTGCATGTAAGATTTCCTGTTTTAAATTCTGAACTGAAACTTCTACAGCTTAAATCAGTTACATTGCCAAAGTTATTTTCATCGCAAGTTTCTCCACTATCAATGATGCCATTACCGCATTTTTGCGATTCTTCACAACCAAATGTATCTAGCTTGCAATCGCTTGTGCATTGAATTGTCCCGCTTCTAAAGAATCTGCTGTATGATACACAAGTTGTTGTGTTCAATATACCAAAGTTACTACCGTCACATTCCTCTCCTTGATCAATTATTCTGTTGCCGCATTTTGGTGTTGGGCTGCATGACCTTGTATCTAGCTTGCAATCGCTTCCACATTTTAAAATTCCACCTGCAAATGCGCTGTAGCTTTTACAATCTGTTATAAAGCCTAGAACTGTGCCATCACAGCTTTCGCCTACATTAATGTAGCCATCTCCACATCTGCCTCCAGAAATACCAGAGCAAGGATTTGTATCAAGCTTGCAATTATTGCATTTTAAATTTCCCCCTGTGAATAATGAGCTGTATTGTGTGCATTGACCATTTAACGGTCCTAAGTTAGTGCCATCACATTCTTCTCCTGGATCAATTAAACCATTTCCGCATAACTGCTTTGGCTGGCATTTTGATGTATCTAAGAAGCAGTTTGAAGCACATGCCAAAGTGCCGCTTGCAAAGCCCAAATCCGCACAACTATCTATGACGCCGTAAGATGTGCTATCACAATGCTCTCCTTTTTGTATTACTTTATCTCCGCAAAATTGCTGTCTTAAACAACTTGTAGTGTCGAATTGACATTTATTGCAACCTAGAGTTCCTCCTATAAAGTTGTTGAAATTATTGCATGAATTTATTGCTCCATAAACAGGACCTTTATCATCACAAACTTCGTCTGGGTCTATATCACCATCTCCACATATTTTTCTGTTAATGGCTGTGCATCCTGACACATCTAAAACACAATCACTAGTACAACTTAAAACACCGCCTGTGTAGCCTTCAATATCATTACATTTCTTAA
>CAZRRL010000104.1:0-4297 GCA_964602555.1 uncultured Methanosarcinales archaeon
ATAACTTACATAATATATTATTTTCAATAAACTCGGCGCTAAACTTTGATTTGCAGCAATCTTAACTTTATCTTTTCTAATTCTTTAAGCTGTAAATCCTTGGGGAGTTTAGTACTTTAATAGAGTAAATTCGAGGTTAAAAAGATGAATTTAAGCTTAACATACTTAAACTGCTTTAATAGATACTTACATAATATTTCTAATTTTTATATAATATGTAATGATTATACTCTTCTCTATATATTATACTTATTTAATAATTATTTTAACTTATATAATATAAAAAATGGCTGAAAAAGACAAGCTGATTGAAAAAAGGATTTTAGATACTTTGAAATGTCGTAAAATTTATTTTGCTTTTAACACATGCTTTAATCCGATTATTGTAAATCCTACTAGTTTATTTGTACCTTCCAAATATCTTGCTACTATTCCAGAACCTAAATCAAGACTTAAAGCTGGTTGTGGCTTGCCAAATGAAATATACAATACATCTGCTCCTTTGTCATATTCCCAGCTTATTTGCTTAGGTTTTTCAACAGTTAATTTTTCCATAACAATAACCTCCGTTTTAGGTAACTTGTATAATAAGCAGTTAGCACAAAGCCATCATATTCATTTACTTCTTTATAAACAACTACAAGATACTTATTATTTGTCACAGGAGTTATATCAAATTTCTTTGCAGCAAGCAAAGTACCAGAATCACCTTTTTGAACAATTTCAGGATTATTTAATGTTTCTAAGATACTATCCTCAGAACCTTTTAATTCAGAATGGTTATCTGCTATGTGCTTCATGCGTTCTTTTGTTAGTCTTATCGGAACACCATTTACCGAAAAAGCAATCCTCATTTATTACGAATAAAGAAAGGGGTTATATAAACTTTTTTGTTATTAAAAACTTGATAATTTGTGCAAAGGAAAATTTTTTCCAAGAAAATGCTTACAAACCATACTCCTTCTCACGCATTTTACGAATTAATTTAGTTGTATCTACATCAAGCAACCTTTCTTTTTCCATAAGCTCGTTCAATTCTGATAAGGACATTGCCTTCTTAGGCTCTTTCCTCTCTAATTCGTCCATTACTAAATGTAATTCCCTATCTACATTCTTTAATCTTTTTACAATTAATTCTTCTTCCATAAGCATTAATTCACTATTTGAAGTATATAAAAGTTTCTATATAATTTCAAAAAATAATTCTATATTTGAAAAAATCGAGACCAGCACTTTAGACTTTTTCGTCCTTGAATTTCCTTTTGATGCAACACTAGAAAGTGGTATAATCTTTAATTAAATGGCAATTAAAAACACAAAAGAGAGTGGAGCAATTGAAAAGCGACTTTTAGAGACATTAAGTTATCTAAAAGAGCAAGGGCTTGGTTCTGAAGAAATTATTGCTTTAATAAAAGAGTTGTTAGAAGTTCCAGTTAAAGAAGAAGTCAAGGTTCCTATTTCTGTTTTCAAAAATGACTATTTAAGCTCTTTAGAGAATATTGTAAAGTATCTAAGAGAAAATCTATTGCTAAGCTTCAAGCAAATTGCTTCTTTAACTAATAGAAATGAAATTGCATTAGCAGTTACTTATAGAAATGCAAAGAAAAAGCTGGCTGAGAAATTTGTTGTTACAGAAATCTCGCCTTATTCTATTCCTGTTTCAATCTTGCAAGATAGAAACCTTAGCGTTCTTGAAAATGTTGTTTCTTACTTGAAAGACACTTTTGGCCTAGCATATCACAAAATTGCAGTTCTGCTCAACAGAGATGATAGAACAATCTGGACTGTCTATCAAAGGGCAAAGAAAAAGAAAAAATGAGTAAAATGGACAATAAGAAAATTAAAAGAATTATTGATTTAGAGAATAAGTACGAATATCAAAACAGTTTTTGTGACTTTAGTGATTTAACTAATTCTTCAGTTGTAAATACCTTGACCAATGACTGCTCCTTAAAATGCGGATCATTTGACCAAATAGGGCATTTATTCAAGGCAAGAGATAATGCTAAGTATTCTGTATCATCTGGATCTGAAATTAAGTTGTTAGCTTCTTTCAAAAATTCTTCATACTCATGCCTTGGAAAAATCCTGATGGCGCCCTTAAGTTTGCCCAATAGCGCCTCCAGTTCAGCTGAAGAAAGCCCTGAAAGAATTTTAATTCTGGACTTGTGCTCCTCAGCTTCGTTAAATAAAACCTCGGGACAGTATAATCTAACAGATTTTGAAAAAATTATTTCTTTTGTGACTCCTTTGCCAATTAGCCCAATAAACAATATAGTAGCATCAATCACCAATTCCATCTATCTCAACTCTGGATGCAGTTTCTTTAGCTTTTTGTACATGCCAGCATTGACTTCCCTTGCTAATTTCATTGCATCCTCTTCTGTTAATTTGGACTTTGAAACAATCCTATTAAATTCTTCAAAGTCTTCATGCAACTTCTCTCGCTTAATCGCTTGCTCTCTGGCTATTTCAGACCAGTTAACCCAAGGGAATTTTTCCATCTTGGCTTTTAAATCATCCTGTATTGTAAATGACACGCTTACCATTTATAATTCACCTCTTTGCTTTTTGAATTTCTCAAATTCTTCTAGCTCTTTAACCTTCTTTTCAAATGCTGCTCTAAATACCTCAGGCCAGTTTATGTCCTTATGCTTGTATAACCTTTCTTTCAATTCTTTTGGCAATGAAATTGTTATTGTTGGCATTTTAGATAACCTCCTTGTTTTAATAATACCACGTGATTACGTAGAAATATTAGAAAACGTGCAAATATATAAATCTTTCGGTAGAAGAGAAAAAAGAAAAAAAGATGATTGACAAAATAAAAAATAAAAAAATTGAATTAATTTATTTGATTTTGACAATTGTATTATTATTTACAATATCATCATGCAATTTAAAAACTTCAATAACTGGATTTGCAGTTTTAGATGAAAATACAACACAAACATCAACAAATGATACCACAACAACTACAAATGAAACAGCAGCTGAAATTCCTAAAGAAAAAGAAAAACCAGAAAAAACTGAATCAGAAGCAAAACCTGAAGAAAAAACAAAGCCAGAGCCAAATAAGCCACCTGTTTGGAAATCTGATGTTAGTGAATTTATAATTAGAGGAACAACTGAAGTAGACTTAAACAATTACTTCTTTGACGAAAATAATGATACAATAACTTATACATCAACAACACAAGAAAAAATATCTGTTGAAATACACAATAACTTAGCTATATTAACACCTACTGCAAATAATTTCACTACAACAATTACATTTACTGCTACTGATGGAGATAAAACAACAAGCAAAGAAGTAACATTGATAGTGCCAGAAAGAAGCATAGCAGTTAACTTGCAATATAGGCTAGGAACAAGCTATGATATTGATGACAATGGCTACGAGCCTACATATGGCATTATAGATTTGACAGTTGAAAACTCACAATTTACATGGGATGCAAATGAAAGCAATCTATGCACAAGATGGGAAGTTTACTCTATCGAGAATGAGGAACTAACAACAGTGTGCTATGGCGACCTAAAATGTTGCAGCTTTATTGGATTAGGCTCAACAAGAGAAAGCTGGAAAGAGCCATTCTACTCAACATTTGGCCAGTATGGCGCTACATTAAACAATATTGTAAGTGCCCAAATTATTTATGTTGATTATGGTAAAAGAGAAGAAACACCGTATGTTGAAATTTATTATTCTAACTGGGAAAATTTAAGCGCTAATTATTACTTTGCTTCAATAGACTTTGAAAATGTTTGCGTTGAAACATGCACTTTGCAAGGATTTAATGAAACAAGCTACAAGCTGATATTCGAGATAGATAATGCTGTTTTAAACTTAGATGTGCTTACATACTCAGTTGTAGAGGAAATAAGCAATGTTAAGGTTGAATTAGCTGTTGAAAATAATGAAGGCATAAGTTCTGGAAATTTCACATTATACAAAGACAATGCTCCTGTGCAAATTACAGAAGGGCTTTTAGAGCCTGATTACTATAACATTGAAGTTGTGCCAATTGAAAATGTAATTGATAAGTTAACAATTGAAAATGCAAACATAACAAAGCCAATAACTGCTAGCATAGGAATTGATAATGTAAGCAGAGAAATTTTAATAGAAAATGTAGATGTTAAAAAGAGGTACGCAGTTAATCTTGAGCAATTAGAATTTGAGAAAGCTACGTTGCAAGCTACTGCTCAAGCGAATGCATTGTATAAATGCAAACAATGGGATTATGAAAGAGAGGTTTGCTTTGGCACTTGGGAAAAGATAAAAGATTTA
>CAZRRL010000105.1:0-4285 GCA_964602555.1 uncultured Methanosarcinales archaeon
TAGGAAAAGATTGTGAAATATTGCCTGTAAACAATGTTGAGCTTTTAACTACAGATTTTGAAAAGATATTCCCCATACAAGCTAAAATGGTTAGCAGGCACAAGGCTCCTGAATATCTCATCAAAATAAGTTATTCTAATGGTAGATCAATAACAGTAACTCCAGAGCATCCTGTATTTGTTTTTTTAAATGGCAAAATCCAAGAAATACCTGCAGAAAATGTAAAAGTTGGTTTATTAGCGCCTGCACCAAGAAAACTGCCTACTAAAAACAAGGAAATAATGCTTACTGATGGGCAACTTACCCATTTTAACAATAAAGATATTAGCTTCCCGCATTGCCTTAATAACAATTTTGCAAGACTTCTTGGCTACATAACTACTGAAGGTCATGCATACCACAGCCCTGAAAATAGGTATGCTGAGGTTGGAATTTCAAATACTAATCCATTAGTAATTAATGATGCCTCTTTGTTGTTTAAAGAAACTTTTGAAACCACAATCAATACAAATATCCAGAATGTAAATAACAGGTTAAAGGCAAAAAAGGACTTAATGACTGTAAGGATTTGTTCTGTGCCATTTTACAATTACATGCTTTCGAACTTCAGAGGAAGTGTTAACGGTGCAAGAAATAAATATATAAACAATGCTTTAAGATGTGCTGACAAAGAAATACAATTGGAATTTTTAAGGGCGGCTTTTAAGGGTGATGGTTTTGTAGATAGTACAAGATTTGGTTATTCAACTTCATCTTTGGAATTGGCAAGGGGTTATCAGGATTTATTGCTTCAAAGCGCCATACTCAGCAGGATAGATAGAGAACAAAGAAACAATGTAACATACTACAAAGTTACTGTTACTGGCACAGAAAGTTTCAAATTTTTTATTGATAAGATTGTTGAAAAAGATGATGAAAGATTTCAAAAATTGGTTAGATTTTATGAATTGAGCAAGAGTAGGAAAAATGAAAGAGATGTTTTACCTAGCGAAATTTTAATAGACGTCGATTCTATGCTTAAAAGCTTTCGGTTAAGTGATGGTTATTTTTATAGCAACATAAAACTGGGGTTTAATGCACATAAAAAAGTAGTTCTTACTTACTTAAAGAAAATTGATGAAAAGATAAATAGATGTTACGAGCAAATCAACTGTAACAATTCAAGGAAAATTAGAAGACTGCTAAATGTTGAAGTGGACTTGCTTGCTAAGAGTTTAGGCGTGTCAAATGGTACTGTTTACAACATCGAAAAAGAAAAAGTCTCTAAAAGATATTCTATCTTACTTTCTTTTATTAAAAAATTTGGAAAAGAAAAAATAAGCAATGCATTAGCTAAAGTAGATGGTATTTTAAAATTGATTAATTCTGAAATTAGGTTTCTATACATTAAAAAGATGGAAAAGGTAAAGAATAAAGACATAAAATGGGTGTATGATATAACTGTTGAACCAACAAGGACTTTTATAAGCGAAGGTTTGGTACTGCATAATACTGTCAGCATAAGCAAAGCAAATATTCAAGCTACTTTGATAGCAAGAACAACTGTGTTGGCTGCAGCAAATCCAAAGTTTGGAAGGTTTGACCCTTATGGGATTATTGCTGACCAAATAGATTTGCCTCCTACCTTAATCAACAGGTTTGATTTGATATTTCCAATAAAAGATTTGCCTGAGGAAACTCGCGATGAAAAAATGGCGAGGCATATGCTAACATTGCATCAAAGTCCTGACGTAAATGAGCCTGAAATACCAACTGATATCTTGAGGAAATACATAGCTTATGCACGACAAAAAATAAGCCCAAAATTAACAGATGGTGCTTTGGAAGAAATAAAAGATTTCTATTTAAGGATGAGAAAAAGTGGAGGTAGTGAAGGAGGCATCAGAACAATACCAATTTCACCAAGACAGCTTGAAGCTTTAGTTAGATTAAGCGAGGCTTCTGCAAGAGCGAGGCTTGATGACAGAGTCACAAGAAAAGATGCAAAAAAGGCAGTAGAGCTTTTAGATTACTGCTTAATGCAGGTTGGATTTGACAGAGAAACAGGAAAAGTGGACATAGACAGAATAGCCACTGGTATAGCAGCGACTTCAAGAAGCCACATATTAATTTTAAAGGATATAATAAGTGAGCTTGAAGCTAAGCTAGGAAAAACAATTCCGATAGATGATGTTGTTGCTGAAGCTAAGAACAGAGGCCTGGATGAAGACAAAGTGGAGGAAGCATTAGAAAGATTAAAGCGCTCAGGCGATGTATATGAGCCAAGACGTGGGTTCATTGGTAAATTATAAGTTTGATTTATTAAATTCTTAAAATGTCAGAACTCCAACAAAAAAAAAGACAAATTGCATATAAGGTTTTGATTTTTAACATATTAAATGGAATTTTTTCTAAAGATGAGTTATATGCCGGTTATATCAAACTAAACAATAAAAATATATCTAGGGTTAATCTAATTGCTACAGTTGTTGATAAAGCAGAATATTCAAGTTATTCTAGCATTATGATTGACGACGGAACTGGAAGAATACCACTAAGGACTATTGAAAATAATCAATTTTTTTCAAAAATTGATGTTAGCGATGTTGTTCTAGTTATTGGCAGAATTAGGGAATTCAACAATGAAAGATATGTTATGCCTGAGGTTATTAAAAAAATTAACAGTTCTTGGCTGAATGTTAGAAGGTTTGAGCAAAGCCAAAGCTTTGATAATAAAATAATTGAGCATACTACAGAAGAAACAAATACAGATTCAAACATTAATGAAACAATATACTTATTGATTAAGAAGATGGATGCAGGAGATGGTGTAGCAATTGATGATGTTATTAAAAATTCAAACAATAGCGAGGCTGAAAGAATAATCTGCAAACTGTTAGAGAATGGCGACATTTTTGAGATTAAACCAGGAAAATTAAAAGTGTTAGAATAGGGCTGGCGTAACATAGACTTCTAGAAATGCTGCTGCTATAAGAAATCCTACTGCTATCAAAATCAGCTCTGAAAAATCTACTAGAATTTTTGAAAATTTTTCTGTGTTAAAGTGTTTTCTAATTAATGCAACTGACAATATGCCGCCTGCTAGTCCACCGTAAAAATAAGCTACAATTTCTGGAAGTCCATGAATAGAGTACTTTAGCAAACCAAGTGAAACAACATGGAAGTAGTTTCCTGCTTCTAACAATCCTAGAGAGTTTGTGTAGCTACTGATATTTGACCTTATAAAATTTCCAATAGCAGCCCCTATCACAGTTGCATTCCAAGCTAAGATGAAGATTGCACCTGCTCCATAAATTATAGCAAACAAAACTGAAAATGCTAATACTTTGAAATTATTGAAGACTATTTTCCCGAATATACCAAGATTTTGTATAACATTTCCAGATACTTGATTGTTGATAGCTTGTATTGTTCCTACTTGTTTATCAAAAAGATAATTTATTGTTGATGTTGGCAGCAAAGCGTACCACAATGCGCATGCAAATGTGATTCCTACAAACATATACATAAAAAAAGAAATTGCTTTGTTGTGCTCTTTCAGAATTAAAGCTTCGCTATCAATTAACATGTCTTTACTTTCTTCAAATTTTATTGTGTTGTAAAAAATTGGCAAAGCTGCCATTGTTATCATAAATACCATAATTAAGCTAGCTTGGTCCCTGAAGATCCAAAGGGAAAGAAAGATTCCAATTGTGGTGTACAAAAACCCAAGAAAAAACATTTCCCATGGTTTTTTTTCAGCTTTGAATGGATTTAGCAATGATTCAACTACCATAGTTTTTTACTTAGATAGTTTATTTATATATTTTTTGAATTGTATTACTACACAACTTAACAATTAAATTTATAAATCAGCCATAGTTATTTATTGATATGTTTGATTACGAAAGTATGCTTGATGAAGTTATTAAAAATTTGCCAGAGTCTGTATACATTAGAGAAAGGTTTGAAATACCTAAAGTTCTAGGCCATATACAAGGTAACAGAACTGTCATAAGCAATTTTCTCCAGATAGCATCTGCTTTGAGTAGAGAAGTAGAACATTTATTGAAATATGTATTGAAAGAACTTGCCACGCCAGGCGAAATAAAGAAAAGCGGAGCGTTAATTCTAGGCACAAAAGTGCCAGCTTCTAGAATTAATGAAAAGATAAGGCAGTATGCAAATGAATTTGTTTTTTGCTATGCGTGTGGCAAACCTGACACAAAGATAGAGAAAGAAGGTGCATTGACATATATGAAGTGTACTGCGTGTGGGGCAAAAACTTTTGTCAAAGCGAAGATTT
>CAZRRL010000106.1:0-1507 GCA_964602555.1 uncultured Methanosarcinales archaeon
CCAGCTAAAGAACAAATCAAAGCGATTTTTAGTAAGGTATTTTCTTTCATTTTTTTAATTCATAATATTATATTCTTTAATAGTTTATCTAAAGTTAATATGTAATTTTGTATGATGTCTTTTAGTTAAAATATGGAAATTTGTCCGGGCATAATGTTACTATTATAAAATAGTAACTTTAAGGAAAGCTTTAAATAGTGGCATTATTTCCTTTTCATTATGGAACGTAGAGATGTCCTTAAAGGACTGGTGGGACTCCTGTCATCCATGCTGATTAAGCATGTAGGACTTAGTGAGGTCTATGCAGGCAGTAGAATTAAAGGAACAGAGCATAAAAAAAATGGTATAGTTCCAATAAAGCCAGGAGATGTTGGAATTAAATTTCCAAACGATATTCCGCAACATGGACCTTTAGAATGGACAGAGCCATTGCCAGGGTTTCTTGAGAGCACTGTGGAAGTAATTTTTCATGGAATGTTCTATGACAGCATTAAAGTTCTAAAAATTGATCCTCGCAAATTCAAGTTTGGCGTACACAACAATTTGCAATTAATGACTATTGAAGCATGGCGTGAAAGTTTGGACGCGCTTGCTGTCATCAACGGAAGTTATTATTCTTCAAATCCATATGGCGAGCCATCAATTCCACTTTTAGAGAACGGCACATATAAAGGACCTAAACGATACGTTTCCAACAGTGGAATGTTTATTGCAGAGCCAAAAAAAGGAGATAAACCAAAAGCAACATTTATTGATTTTGGTACAAAACCTGGAAGTATCACTTCAGAATATCTCAAGCAAATAGGGTATTTAGAAGCAGTAGTTTCATATCCAGTTTTGCTGGACTCTGTAGGAAATGTTCGCGTGAAGAACAATCCCGCTTGGAGAGCAACAAGAACTTTTATTGGAATGGACAAAAATGGTTATATCATTTTAGGTAATACCAAAGGAGGATTTTTTTCGCTGCATAGATTAGGACATTTCCTTAAAAGTGTAAGAGAACTCAACCTTGGATATGTATTAAACCTTGATGGCGGTCCACCTGCTTGTATGGATGTAAAAGCAGGAAAATTCCGATATACTAATTACGGGGCATGGGAAACAAATGATGCATCAGGCGAAGAAAAGTTGTATTGGAATGATAAAAATGCGAGCAGGTGGAAAATTCCAAATGTAATTAGCGTAAAGCCACGGTAGTCGATTTAGGCTGGCCATATCTTTTCAGAACTCTATCTGTAACAGGCGTTTTTGCATTAGAAGGCACCATACTGCTTATTTGAGGGTTATTATATAGATTTAGAATAAAATTACTTAACGTATATCCATAAATAGGATAAGCCTTTCCAGTAATACCAGATCCAAAAGCCTTACCGGCGGTCAGAGAATTATCTTTAGGATTGTATCTAACTTCTTTCCCATTCCCATAATCTCCATCACGATACAAATAAGGCAGCCGGCCATAGCCATGTAAAGATTGCAAACCATAATCAATATCACCGCTTTTACG
>CAZRRL010000106.1:1607-4262 GCA_964602555.1 uncultured Methanosarcinales archaeon
CTATTTTCTCAGGTTCAGTTCCACCCACTCTTTTGCCTCCATATTCTACTATTGAAAATGCAATCCAGAAGTAAGGATCAATGCCCCGCTCTGCTGCTTCCAGTATCTTTTGCTCATACCATGCCCTATCGAGAACTGGTCGGAACGTGCCTCCAATAACAACCATATTTCCATTGAGATTATAGGCAGGATGTTTTAACTCAATTGGTAATGCGTTTTCTCCCAGAGTTTTTACTGCGCCTAGTTGCTTGCATTCGCTACAAACCATCAAACTGCCATCTATGATATGGCAATCGTGCATTTCTCCATTTTCATCAACAAAGCTAAAATGAAAATTTGGTGTTATGCTTCCTACTGAAACATCATCAAGTAGCTGAACACCAGGGTTACCTAATTTAGGGAAATAAGCAATCGCAACTTTCTGCTGGTTTTTAAAGACATTAACCCATGCTTCAGAATCTTCTTTTTTATTAATAGTGACATCATCAAACCCCCCTCGTTGAATGTTAAGCACCATGCTATTTCCATCTCTTAAATTAACATCCAACTCTCGGGTAAACCTCGTTTCAGATTTTATTGATGGATCATTAAGTGCACCTGTATTCTTTAGTCGTTCTCTATTGTATTCATCAAGACAGCTTATTGAAGAAGAACCACACTTTCCAAGTTGAGTATCAGCGGTCATTTGCGTTACCTCAACTTCTGTTCCAGTAAGACGTGAAATGAAACTGAATTTAGATCCTTTTTCTATAATAGGGTTTCCTTGTTCATTAACAGAAAGTTTACCTTCCAAAGATATTATATCAAAGCCTCCTGTTTCAATATGGATTATACTGCCATCAGTAATTATCTGAAGAGGATTATTGCCAAAAATAATTTCATTGTTTTGCATCTTTACCGTACCATCTCCTAAGGCCAAATTTGCAGTGCGAAGGCTATCATCGATTTGTAAAGAAGGGTGTGCCTTTTTCCATAAAATCCATTCATTTCTATCTAAAGGGTCTGGAACAAAACTTCCGCCTCCCTCCATTACTCTTTTACTAATATACATTTGGGCATCCTCTACTTTAACCAAAGATATTATTTCTGTATTTGCTTGTCTAATTTGCTGGGGAGTAAGCAAATATAACAATTCAGGTCTTTTTTCAATAACATTGTTAATTCTTTGCGTGGAGTCTGCATATAATTGGACATTCTCAGCGGCAAGCGCTGAAGGATTGTCGTCAAGATATTCTCTATCGATTTGGGTAGGTGGCTCTGTTGGGCTATTCGAGTCAGAAGGTTGAGCAGAGGAGGAAAATATTGTTAGAATTATCAACATGAGCCATATAGTGGATATGCCTATTCGATTCATGATATCACCATTTCAAAGTCTCTAGTGTAGGACAATCCTTTATAATCAACTACTGTAATATTAATGTTATAAGTTCCTTTCTGACTAACCGAAGGAGTAAAATTTATAAGACCCGTATGGATATTTATATTAAATAAATTTGTGTTGTCCAAGAAAAACAAACTTTGATTTTCTGGATCGGTGGCATCAATTTGAAACTCAAAATGTTCGCCTGGTTTAAGGTGCTGTGGTTGAATATACTTAATGTAAGGTGGATTGTTTTCGTCTTTAATGACTAATTGAAATGCTTGCTCATCATAATTCCCTTGTGAGTCTCTGGCACCTATCAATACAAAATGTTTACCTCCTAATGTATTAGTTGGTGTAAAAAATATTTCTCCTGTAGTTTGATTAATATTAAAAAGATAAGTATAATCATAAAAACTCAAACTATCGCCTTTTGCTTTTACCTTATAATAATATTCATAATCGACATATGCTTCCTGGAGAGGGATAAAATCCAGGGTAACTACTTTAGAAAGATTTTTTGGAAAGATAGTCCAATTATATCTCCCTGCGAAAGAGAAATAATAATCTTCTTGGCTCACTTTGGAATTATTAAAAATAAGTGTATACACCACAATTCCATTAGTCAAATAATTAACAGAGAAAGATATATTATTCTCATGAGCTATCTCAGTTAATCCACCAATAGGAATAAAATCGTGTAACTTTTCTTGCTCTGCTTTGAATTCAATGATGGTATCATAAATGAGATTACTATTAAATGGAATTGACGCAAGGAATTGATTTATTTCTATGCGTTTATTATCCTGAATTATAGTTATTGGATATACCATACTGAGCACAATATTCCTTTCTGTAAATGTAACGTTAAAACTTGGTTCAGCTAACTCTATCACATATCCCTGTGCACGAAAATCAGATAAATTATCCAGGCATATATCAATATAATCCTGAATATAATCTTCCAATTCTTTTTCCATACGATCTATTGAAGGAATTGTAGTGTTTAAAAAATTAAAAAAGATAGGAACAAAATGATAGGAAATTTCAACGAAATCTAATGGTTGATGGTAATATCCTCCTTGCAATCCTAATAATTTCATTCCATCACGAGCAGTATTTTGAAAGCAGGATTGGACATATGTTTGAATTGGAATAATGAATAATTGAGAATTTTGAGATTCCTCAACCTGAGTGTCTAGATTTTTTATTGAAGAGGGAATTATACTATAAGCAATAATAACAATAAAAATAATTATACCTACCACCAAAAATATTGCAATCTGCCCTCTTTT
>CAZRRL010000107.1:0-4173 GCA_964602555.1 uncultured Methanosarcinales archaeon
TAGGCAATTTGAAAATATGCCTAACGTAGAATTTGTTAAATAAAATGTTCTTCAATCAAGTCCATGTCGGTCCGATGCAAAACTTCAGCTACATAATAGGAGATGAGAAAAATAAAGAAGCTGCTGTAGTAGATGCAGGCTGGGATATTGATAAATTAATTAACATTACAAATAAAGAAAAATTAAAAATAAAAAAAATAATTTTGACTCATTCACATTACGACCATGTTCAGAAAGTTGATGAATTGGCGTCTAAAACAAATGCAATTGTTTATTTTCATGAAGAAGATTATAATGAAATTAAACCATTAATTAAAAATAATAACATAAAAATAATTAAGTTAAGAAATAATGGTATTATAGAAATTGGCAAAATAAAAATCAAAGTAATTCATACACCTGGACATACACCAGGAGCAATCTGTCTTCTTGTTGAAAATAAATTACTGACAGGCGATACATTGTTTGTAAATGCAATTGGAAGAACTGACTTAGCCGGAGGTGATACAATAAAGTTGTTTGAAAGCCTTCAAAAATTAAAAAAATTAGAAGACGATGTTGAAGTTTATCCAGGACATGATTATGGTGAAATTCCATTCTCAACAATAGGAAACGAAAAGAAAAATAATCCTTATTTCAAGTGCGAAACAAAAGAACAGTTTTTGGGTTTATTGGGGTTGTTTTAGATTTTCCAGAATTCAAGAAGATAATTATTTAAATTGATGAGTACTTTAAAACTTATGGCAAATGATAATGGTTTAGAATCTATTACAGAAAGTACTAAATTATGGACACCTAAGTTAAATATTGCTCTTCCTATATCTAGTTTGGATATAGATGATTTCAGACAATGGGTTAATTGGCGAGGTTATAATGAGGATCATAAAGGATACGATTTTTTTGCATATGCTAACGAAGATGGCACATTAATTTTAGGTTTACCCCAAAATACAAGAATTAGAGCAATTGCTGATGGTATTATTAGAACAGTCTTCGCTGACCTCGAACCATTAGAGATTGTTGCAATTGAACATGGGAAAATTGGTAGTGGCTTAATGTCTCGGTATGGTCATATATTTCCATTGGTTAAAGAAGGAATGCATATTAAAAAAGGCGATGTAATTGGAACTTTGTGTAATAATCCAAAACATATACAAAAATATGGAGGCCATTTACATTTTGCTTTGCACCATTTGTTTGAAGGTAAACCTTATTCAGTTGATCCATCAAAAATTTATACTTCACTTAGATAACATTATCAATCAAAAAATATGCTATAAACATACTCGTCCTTTCCTTTATAATAATGCTCTTTTAAAGTTGTCTCATGCTTAAATCCCAATTTTTCATAAAACTTATGCGCCCTTATGTTGTCAGCGTGAGTTAAAAGATATAATTTTCTTAATTTTGATTTATTTTTTTTGTAAAATTGTTTTGCATCTTTAACTAATGCTTGAAATAATTTTTTTGCAACCCCTTTTCCGCGATATTCTGGAAGTACAGCGATTCTGTCAAGCTCTGCTAATTGATGTTTTGGCAAACCATGCATTACCCATGTCACAATTCCAATAATTTTTCCTTTTTCTTCTGCAACAATATAATTGTGATTTTTTTTAATTTCATTTTTAAAAACTTCAATGCCTTCTTTCAAATCTTTTATATTATAACTTTGTACAAGAACATTGGCTATGCCTTTAGCATCTTTGATTGTCGCTTTGCGGATTTTCATTTTTTAGCATTTTTTATTTTATTGTTTTTTGTTAATTTAATTTTCAATCGTTATTGGATTTTTGCATGCATTTTTATTCGATTAATTAAATTATAAAAATTTAAATCCATCTTCTTACTCTTTTTTTATAATTAAGATATTGTTTCCCAAAAATATTTCCCAATAATTTCTCTTCAAATGGCACAAAATAACAGTTCATTATCAAGAAAAATGTCAAAGGTGACAATAATGAAAGAATATTGTCAAAATAAATTGCCGCTCCAAAAAGAGCAATTGTTACACCTAAATACATTGGATTTCTCGTAAATTTGTAGGGACCTTGAGCAACCATAAAAGTAGGTTTTTGTCCTGGCACTATCGGGGTTTTATTTTTCTTAAAATGGTAAAATGCCCACAACATTAAGAATATTCCAAGTATAAAAACATAAACGCCGATATTATTATAAGGATTTTTTATGAAATTTACTTTTGGAAAAATTTTTTTAACAAGCCAAGACAAAAACAGAAGCAAAAGTGCTATATATGGTGGTTTTATTCTGACTTTTTTTGTTTCTTGCATTTGTTTCAATACCTTCTACTATTCAACCACGACACTTTTAGCCAAATTTTTTGGGTAATCCGGATTATGGCCTAGTTTATCAGCAATATGATAAGCAAGCAATTGCAATGGCACAACAGCTAAGATTGAACTTAAAGTGTATAAAGTTTTTGGTATAAAAATTGTATGTTTTGCCTTTTTAGGAATTTCTTTATCACCTTCTGTTGCAATTGCAATAATAATACCACCTCTTGATTTAACTTCTTCAATGTTGCCTAAAACTTTTTTGTAGGTGTAAATATCATGAGGTGCAATAACAACAACAGGCATGTTTTTATCTATCAATGCAATAGGGCCATGCTTCATTTCAGCAGCAGGATATCCTTCTGCATGTATATAACTAACCTCTTTTAATTTCAGTGCACCTTCCAAAGCTATTGGAAAATTAACACCCCTGCCAAGATAAATAGAATTCAATTTATGATGGTAAAGCTCTGCGCATTTCAAAATTTCATAATCTTCGTCAAGCACAGACTGCAGTTGCAAAGGTATTCTCCTTATACCTTCAATCATACTTTTTATTTGTTCTTCCTTCAATGTTTTTTTTAGTTTTGCCAACAAAATAGTGAGCAAATACAAAACTGCTAATTGAGTTGTAAAAGCTTTTGTAGACGCAACGCCAATTTCAGGCCCTGCTCTTGTATAAATAACACCATCAGAAATTCTTGTGATAGAAGAACCCATTACATTACATATTGACAAAGTTTTTACATCATTTTTTTTTGCTTCTTTAAGAGCAGCAATTGTATCTGCTGTTTCTCCTGATTGTGATATTGCGATTAATAATGTATCTTTGTCTAACAATGGATGCCTGTACCTAAATTCAGAAGCATACTCTACTTCTGTTGGTATTTTCGCAAGCTCTTCAAACATAAATTTGCCAACTAAGCCAGCATGCCAAGAAGTGCCACAAGCAACAATAACAATTCTTTTTATTCTTTTCAAAAAGTCATCACTTAGCTTAAATTCTTTTTCAAAAACAATGTTGTTATTTCTTATTCTCTCATTTAAAGTATCTGCTATAGCTCTTGGCTGTTCATAAATCTCTTTAAGCATGAAATGTTTGTAACCAGCCTTTTGTGCAGCTTCTGCACTCCAATGAATTGTGTGAATTTTTTTCCTTTTTTCTCTTCCATTCAAATCAAAAATTCTAAAGCTGTCTTTTGTTAAAACAGCAACTTCTTTGTCATCAAGATACACAATTTTATTTGTATAACTCAGGATAGATGGCACATCAGAAGCAATGAAATTTTCATTTTTGCCTATTCCAATAATTAAAGGACTTTCGTTTCTTGCTGCAATTAGCTTTTCAGGCTCATCAGCATAAAGAATTCCTAGAGCGTAGCTTCCTTCTATTTCGCTTAAAGATTTTCTTACAGCATCTAAAATTCCATTGCTGTTAAGGTTTTCTTCAATCAAATGTGCTATAACTTCTGTGTCAGTTTGCGAATAAAACTTATGGCCACTTTTTGTTAACAAATCTTTCAGCTCACTATAGTTTTCTATAATCCCGTTGTGAACAACGCTAATCTTGTTTTTACAGTCTACATGAGGATGGGCGTTTTTTTTAGTTACAGCACCATGTGTGCTCCATCTGCAGTGTGCAATTCCAATATTGCCTGGAAACTTTAAGAAATTGACTTTTTTGTGTACTTCTTCTAATTTACCAACACCTTTCTTAATTTTGAAATTATTGTTGTGGACAAAACACATGCCAACAGAATCATAGCCCCTGTATTCAAGATTTGCTAAACCATTATAAAGCTTTTCACTAACATCATCGCTAGATACTACACCAACTATGCCGCACATTTTATTAGTAAATTTTTATATTTTATAAATTAGA
>CAZRRL010000108.1:0-4077 GCA_964602555.1 uncultured Methanosarcinales archaeon
AAATGCCACAAGACATTAAACCAACAAGAAGTGAATTGTTAAAGCTAAAAAAACAGATTAGGTTAGCTAAATCTGGTTATAGCTTATTAAAGAAAAAAAGAGATGGCTTAATTCTTGAGTTTTTTGAAATTTTAAAGAAGGCTAAAACACTTAGAGAGGAGTTGGTTAACGAATATAAAATTGCATTAGAAAAGATAAACATTGCAAGAACTTTGGAAGGCGACTTGAAAGTAAAGTCGATAGCAATGGCTATTAAAGATATACCTGATGTCAAGCTGACAACAAAAAATATAATGGGTGTAAAAGTTCAAAAAATAGAGGCTTCTGAAATTAAAAAGGCGTTTATGCAACGTGGCTATGGTGTCTACAGTTCATCTGCTGTTGACGAAGCTGCAACTGCCTATGAGAAAGTTGTTGAGAAAATAATATTTGCTGCAGAAGTTGAAACTTCAATGAGAAAATTGCTTAATGAAATTGAAAAAACTAAAAGAAGAGTTAATGCTCTTGAATTTGTTGTTATTCCTAGCTTGGAAAAAATAAAGTCATTCATACAGCTTAGACTAGAGGAAATGGAAAGAGAGAATATTTTTAGGATGAAAAGGATAAAGGCGAAGGCTTAATTTAATGAAGAAAACTCAACAAAAAAACAAACAACAAAAAAAATTAGTTTGGATTGCAGGCATTATAGCGATTATTAATATTTTGTTGGTTGCTGCATTCTTAATCTACCTTTATTTCTGGATTAAAGGAAGGAGCTAAAGTATTATATTGTTAGTAGAACTCGACATGAATTAAAACCGAAAGATTTATATATTATTTGTATATATTTATATATATAAGTATATATTAAAATGATTAGTTTAAACAAAAAAGACCTTATTGGGATAAACCTAGAAATAGGAGGCAACGGAAAATTTCATAATGAAGATAGTATAGACTTTGCTTTATCAATTACAAAACACAACAAAAGCTGGCTTTATGAATTAAGCTATATTGTAAGAAGCTTGCTGGTTGATCATTGTTTTGAAGATGGAAACAAAAGAACAGCAATAATAGTAATAATAACCTATTTTGAAAATAACAGTTTATATTATGATAAGGATAAATTAATAAAAATAGTTTGGTATATTTCAAAGAAAAATATAAGTGATATAAATAAATTAATGAGGTTGATAAAAAATGCCATCATTCCTTGAGAAAGCAAGAGAAGTAATTGCAAAAAACCAAGATGTGATTGCAGTATTTGAAGAGTTAGACAGAACCGGAAAATTCAGAAAGAGAACTTATAAAATACGAGTTGCATTTACATTAGACGAAGAACTTTTCAATAAATTTAGGACCTATTGCAAGGAAAATGGTATAAATATGTCTGGAAGAATTGAAAGTTATTTGAGAAAAGAATTGAAAAATATAAATCAAACCAAAAATCTTTAAAATAAGTATTAAACCAATTGATTTATGCAAAAATTTTTTACACTTAATGACTTAGAAGTAGAAGGAAAAAAAGTTCTTGTTAGAGTAGACTTTAATGTTCCTTTAGATAAAAAGACAAATGAAATCACAGACGATAAAAGAATTAAAGAGAGTTTACCAACAATAAAATTCCTTGTTGAGAGAAACGCAAAAGTCATTCTATGCTCGCATCTTGGCAGACCGGATGGCAAGTTTGTTGAGTCTTTAAAAATGGACAATGTTGCAAAAAGACTAGAGAAATTGCTCAACAAAAAAGTAAAAAAATTAAATGATTGCATTGGCGACAATATAAAAAAAGAAGTGCTTAATATGAAAAATGGTGATATTATTGTATTAGAAAATTTAAGGTTTCATCCAGAAGAAGAAGCAAATGATGAAAATTTTTCAAAACAACTAGCAGAATTAGCAGATTACTATGTTAACGATGCATTTGGAACTTGCCACAGGGCGCATGCATCAACTTATGGTGTTACAAAATATTTGCAATCAGCTGCTGGATTTCTTGTTGAAAAAGAGCTAAGAATAATGGTAAAAGCACTTGAAGCTCCAGACAAGCCATTTATCAGCATTTTAGGCGGCGCAAAGATTTCTGATAAAATAAAGGTTATTGAAAATTTATTAACAAAAGTTGACAAGTTATTGATTGGGGGAGCAATGATTTTTACTTTCTTTAAAGCTCAAGGCAAAAACATTGGAAACTCAAATTTGGAAGATGATTATGTGGGCTTAGCGAAAAAATTGTTGCAAAACAAAAAAATTGTACTGCCTCTTGATATAGTTGTTGCGGATAAGTTTGATGTGAATGCAAATTCTAAAGTTGTAGACATAGACAATATTCCTGATGGATGGATGGGTCTTGACATAGGCCCAGAAACAATAAAAAATTACAAAGAAATTTTAAAAAATGCAAAAACAGTTTTGTGGAGCGGACCTCTTGGCGTTTTTGAATTTGACAAATTTGCAAATGGCACAAAAGAGATTGCTAAATTCTTATCAACTATAAAAGCTGTGACTATTGTTGGTGGGGGTGATACAGCAGCAGCTGTTGAGAAGTTTGGATTTGCAAGTAGGCTAACTCATGTAAGCACTGGTGGTGGTGCCTCATTAGAATTTTTCGAAGGCAAAAAACTGCTAGGAATAGAAGCTCTTGAGGAAAGCTACAAGAAATTTAAACAGTAATTTTCATATCTAGGTTAAAGATATCTTTAACATCTTTCTCAATTTCAGCTTTCAAGTTTGTTATTGAGTTATTAGCTTTATTTCCTTCTTCACTTAACTTATTAAATTCTTCACTTAACTTTTCAATTTTTAGATTTATATCTTCAAGTCTTTTGTTAAAATTCCTAAGCTTTTCTTGCACACCAGACGCCTTTATCTTGCTTTCGATATCCTCCATTTCTGCTTTGAATGAAAAATATTTTTTCAAAAAGCCATTAATAAACTCTTCACTTAGTTTCTTAATTTCTTCTATTGATCTCTCTTTTTTCTTGTCATCAACTTGCAGTTGATTTTCATTAAGCAATTTTTCCAAATTTCTCAAAATTTCTAAAATTACCAAGTTTTTATCGTTTACAAGAGCTTCAATTGGATTGCTTAAATATTCCAAAACAAGCTCCTCATGCTCAAATGCAACATGCGAATATTTCCTTAAAGGTCTTTCTAAAACAGAGAAAGATTGTATTATCTGATTTTCATCATTGTAAAAGGTTCTAGCTTTATTTTTTTTCTCTTCAGTTAACTTTAAAAAATTGCTATGCTCGTCACTTTTGTTAAATTGTTCTATCTCTGCCAGTATTGCATTTTTTTCTTCGTTTGCCAACTTTAATCCGGCTTCACTACTTCTTAAATCTACATCTGTGTTAATTTTCTGTTTTACTTTTATCTTCAAATTAAGAGTCTCTGCTCTTGTATTATTTACAGCAACTACGCTTGTATTATTCAGAACAGATTTAAGCTCCTTAAACAGATTGTCAAAATTCTTCAAATTTTGTGCTATTTTGCTTGTTTCATTGGCAAAGAATTCTTGTAAAATTGTATAGCTTCTATAAGTGCTTTTGTTTAGCTCATTAATTAATTCATCAAACAATTTGCAAAAATCCAGCAAATAGAAGTAATCCTTGTTGTTGATTTCCATATGCCCTAGAAATGAGTTAATTGCTCTTAGGTATGCTTTTCTATTGCCTTCCATGTATTGCTTTGCTTTGAATGGTATATTTGGATTTTGTAATTTTGCATTCTCAAGCATCTCAACATTAATTCTTGCTAATTCAATCTCTTTGTTAACGTTCATTAATATTTCTTCTATTTGTTGCTGCACCTCTTCCATTAGCGGCTTTGACCTTTCATTAAGCCACTCTTCAAGGTTTTGTAGACTTATTTCTAAAACATGCTTAACTTCTTGCACTTCATCATTTTTAAACAATTTTTTAATAAACTCAAGCATATATAAGTTCAAAAACCTTTGTGCATATATTTTTTACTATTTTTTAATGGTATTAGATATAAAATATGCCTATCCTTAGCCTTTCACTTGCAGTGAAAATTTGGTAAAGTATAAAACAGGAAATTAAAATAAAAACATTTAAATACTTTTACTATTTCATA
>CAZRRL010000109.1:0-4066 GCA_964602555.1 uncultured Methanosarcinales archaeon
ATGGGATTATGAAAGAGAGGTTTGCTTTGGCACTTGGGAAAAGATAAAAGATTTAGTTATTGGCCAGCAATATGAATTAATATTAACTGCAGATGATCCTGGATTTATTGAAGGAGATATAAATATAACACCAATTAATATAACCAACATAACAGGCTTGGCTTTGATAAAAGATATTCCGAATATAACAATTATTGTCAACAAAAATGCTACACTTGATTTAACCAATTATTTCTTAAATATTGATGATACAATCTTTACATATCTTGAGCAGAATGGAATAAATATAACATTCGAAAACAATATCGTAATTATTGTTCCTGTTCAAGATTTTATAGGAACTGTATTCACATACATAACAGCAACAAAAGATACTGATGTTGTTATATCAAATCTATTTACTATTAATGTAGTAAATATAACAGAAATAACAAATGTAACGCCAGCGATAATTTTGAAGAAAAAAGATTTCAAGCTTGATGAAGATGTTGATGCAAGCTTTGAGTATTTGACAAAGAACTCATTAATTGCGCAAAATAAATGGAAAGAAGAATTTGAGGTTTATGAAGAAGAAACAGAAAAAACAGAGGAAGAATTTAAATTATTCAGAGAGAAAATAAAAGAAGAAGAAAAACTGCTTTCTGAAGCAGAAAAATCAGCTAAAAAACAAAATAAAAGATTCATTAAGGAAAATGAGACAATTGAAGCATTTGTTTATGACAATAATGGAAATTTAAAAGACATTGATGTTGAGCTTGAGGAGTTAAGGGAAGGGAAATTCAAAATAAAATTAAACAATCCAAGAGCATTTAGAGCTGGAAGATACACTTTAAAATTAGAGTTAATTAAAGATGGAATAACTTATTCTCAAGAGCAGGACTTTACTTGGGGAGTTTTGGCTATCAATCTTAATAAATCAATTTATTTGCCAGATGAGGATTCATTTATTAGCATTGGAGTTTTAGATGATAATGGCAAGATTGTATGCAATGCAGATGTAACATTAGAGATAATAGACTCATTAAACCAAAAAACAACATTAACAACTGCAAATAATGACATTAAAATAAGCCCAGAATGCACTAAACTTGGAGTTACTGAACTACCAGATTATTATACAACTTATTCTGTTAATGGCATTGGCACTTATATAATGAATTTAACTGCTGTAACTGCAAATGGTGTAAGAAATATTGTTGATAACTTTTCTGTGCAAAGCTCTGTTGACTTTGATGTTGCAAGAAAAGCACAAACAAGGATTTATCCATTAGTTCCTTATGTTATGAACATTTCTATAATTGCCAATGAAGATTATAATGGAATAATTAACGAGTATGTGCCTGCTGGATTTGAGATTAGCGAAATTGAGTTTTATGAGGTTTCAGAACAAACATCTTCTGAGGTTACATTGTCAGTAGTTGAGGACATTGAAATAGATAAAAAATTAAGAGAAAAAATCGAGAATGAAAAAGAAAATAAAAATGGGTTCAGAGAGTTTTTAACCCTCTTTTCCTCTCGAAGTGGAAATCCCGCAGCTGTTTCTAATATAGGCAAATATATAAATGTTTCTGAAACAAGAAGTAATTCTTATTTATTTAGATACAACAACAATGCAGAATCTTTCAATTTGCCTGTTGCGGGGTCAACACCAAAACCAAGAGACTCCAAAATCACAACTCCAATTAGTACTTTATCTATTATTTCTGATATCAAAACAGGAGATACATCTTCTTTATCACGAATTTTAATCCAAGCTTCACCTTTCTTTAGTTTTATTTTACCTCCACCTGACTCAACCTCTACTTCAGCTGTTGCTTTAATTTCAAGCTTATCTGCCAAGGACTTTGGAAGTACAGTTAAAGTTGCACCTGTATCAACCAAACCCTTAACTTTTTCAGAGTGTTTCTTTTCCAAATCTGACACAACAATATCAACCCATGAATGTTCCATAAGCCAAAGTAACAATATTGGGATACTTAAAGATATCGAAAATCAACAATTAATTAATTTAAAAAATGATAAAGAAAGCGGATTCCTCGATCCGGACGAATTATCTATTCAAGACAATAATGGTAGGATTAAGAAACTATTTAAATTTTTAGATTTAAGTAATAACCAATTAGAAAATAAAAAAGAAGAAAACAGGTTCCGAAATTTGGCAAACGAACCCATAAAGGTTACTTTCCCAAAGCCAACAACTGATATAGATAAGCAAATATATAAATCTTTTGATGAAGAAGCGTCAATCCCGTCCGTGGTGCATAAATTAAAAAACAATAACGAAAAAACAATATTAAACTTAAATAATCAAAATATACTAAACACCATATCCAATTTCTTCAATTTAGTACCTTCAGCAATTGCGCAAGCTGATAAGAAAAAAGAAATAAAAACGGAGTCCCAGAACCTGGAATTGCAAACGGGATCCGCTGTCTACCCGGACAATACAGGTAATAGAACAAATAAGTATTTAAACATTTCGCTTTTGAACGAGGGATTGAGTAAAGCTGGAGTGGCAGAACCTGGCAATGCGGCGGACTTAAGATCCGCTGTCCACCCGGACGTGAGGGTTCGAAACTTAGGTTTTGAATCTGAAAGCGAAGTTCCCTCCTCCAGCGCTCAAAATAATAATACCAATAAAAATTTAATTGATAATATATCCAATTTCTTCACCTTAATCCCATCAGTGCAAGCACAAGCCAATACACAACCAACAATCACAACTGTTAACGACACAAAAATAATAAGCATTAATGCTAATTTGCAGAAAGGCAAAAAATACATTCTTTCTTACAAATTTGACGCTCCTGATATTTCGCCAGAGTTCTATGTTTTAGGTCCTTTGGATTTTGTCACTGGCGTTCCAAAGCCCTCTTTGGGAGGTATTGGCGCATTTAAAGAAGCAAGGCAATGGCAGATTGCTAATGACCAAACATTTAGAAAGTTCTTTGATGAATTTGCTAATCTAAATCAATGGACAAACGACGTTAATGGTGATTGGGGTGTTGATTCAGGCAGAACAGATGCATGTGCTGGAAGGGGGTGTGCTACTAACAGAGCTTGCTCTACTGCCATTAGCTCGAATATGACCATCACAACAAGCGTCAACTTAAGTGACTGCGCAGCTGGGACTGGAAGGGCTAATTGGACTCATAGTGAAACAAATACCGGAAGTGCCAACCTTGAAAGTACTGATTGTCTTCAATATGCAACCTCAAGTGATGGTGGCACAACATGGAGCAGTATATCCACAGCATTTTGCGATGACTTAAGTGGTTCAGAAAGTAAAGGCTATGAAATACCAGATGTTGATTTAACTTCAACATTTAAATGGAGATGGATGTGTGTGGACTTTGCAGCTACTGGAGAAGCAGTAAATATATCAAACTTTAACATAACTTGTGAGTCAGAAACAACAAAACCAGGAATAAAAGCTGCAATAGATGATGAAGAGCCTGGCATATATCAAAGAGTTAATGTAACAGCAAATGTAACTGATAATATTGGACTGGATACTTGCACATTTATTGACAACCAAACATTGGCAAATGGCGCAAAGAACTTTTACAACAAAACAGTTACAGGCACAGATGACCAATGCTCGCAAAACTACACAATTAGATTATCTGCTGGAAATGTCATTAACTTTACTGTTGTTGTGAATGACACATCAAATAACATAAACACAAGCATAAATAGAAGTGATGGAGGAGCTCTTCAAATTGGAAAAATAATAACAGTAGGAGCTAAAACTAAGGTAAGCAATTGCACTGATTTAACAATTGGCAATCTTGTTTATCATTTAACAAAAAATGCAAGCAGTAGTGCAACATGCTTTACTATATCAAATTACAACATCACTCTAGACTGTCATGAGTATTGGATTAATTACTCTCAAAGCTCTGCTGGCTATGGTGTTTATAATACAGGCTATAATCGCAGTACAATAAAAAGCTGTAATATTGTGCAGGGAACTGACACTACAGCTAGTGCTTTTGGAGTCTATATTGTTTTTTCTGCAAGCAACAACACAATCTTTAATAACACAATAACAACAAATGGAAGC
>CAZRRL010000110.1:0-4058 GCA_964602555.1 uncultured Methanosarcinales archaeon
TTTGCTTTAAACTTTTTGATAAACTCCAAATCTCTAATCTTCTCATCAAACGCTTCTCTAGCTACAGCACTCCAATTAATCTCTGCAAAAGAGTCCATCTTTTGCTTTAACTCATTTGGTATCGATAAAGTTACATTTACCATAGTACGCATCTCGTGTTTATATGTGAAAATATGTGTAAATATTTAAATGTTACGATTTTTAAGCTTCAACTCCCAAAATCTTGTCACTAATGCAAAAAATTATTGTAATTAACTTTTAGAAAAACTATGACAGTCCCTTCAGCATCGTTGCACTAAAACTCAATCCTCAAAAGAGTTTCATGAAAATAAAAAGGTTAATAAATGATTTAACCTATACACATTTATAAGGTGATTTAAATAACAAAACAAATTTTCGTGAATTTACCAGTGAGAGACCTCAATAAAACAGTGGAGTTCTTTACTAAACTTGGCTTTAAGTTTAACCCGCAATTCACAGATGAGAACGCCACGTGCATGATTATTGGAGAAAATATATTCGCGATGCTGTTGGTGGAGAAATTTTTCAAAAATTTTATCCCAAATAAAGATATTTGCGATACTAAGAAAAGTGCAGAAGTTCTTGTTGCAGTAGCAGTTGAGAGTAAAGAAAAAGTAGATGAGACGATAGGAAAGGCAATAGATTTTGGCGGTAAAGAATACAGAAATGCACAGGATTATGGATGGATGTACGGGCGCGCTTTCCAAGATATCAACGGTCATATTTGGGAAATATTTTACATGGATGAAAGCCAAATGCCAGAAGAAATGAAGAAAAAGAAGTGATATTATGAAGAAGAATATACAAAAGATCACATCATTCTGAGAATGGTGGAATTTTGATGTTTAAAGTAGCTCTAATTTTAATCAATTTTTAGAAACCTTTTTAATAAATAATAATGTTCTTGATTTTTATGCGCGTTGCTGTTTATTACAACAATAAAGACGTTAGAATAGAAGAAAAACCAATTCCTCAAATAAGTGATGATGAAATTCTTGTAAAAGTTATTGCATCAGGTATTTGCGGTACAGATGTTATGGAATGGTACAGAATAAAAAGAGCGCCGCTTGTTTTAGGACATGAGGTTAGCGGAATAGTGGAAAAAGCAGGAAAAAATGTAAGAAATTTTAAAATTGGAGACAGAGTTTTTGTAAGCCATCATGTGCCATGTATGAAATGTGATTATTGCTCGAATGGTCACGAAACAGCTTGCGAAACTTTACATAAGACAAATTTTGACCCAGGCGGTTTTTCAGAGTGCATAAGAATACCAAAATTAAATGTTGAGCTTGGAACTTTTAAGTTACCAGATAGCGTTTCATTTGAAGAAGGCACATTTATTGAGCCATTGGGCACAGCCATAAGAGCACAAAGATTAGCAAATCTGAAAGAAACAGACACTCTACTTGTGATAGGAAGCGGCATCTCTGGTTTGATTCATATAAAACTTGCAAAATTAAAACAAATAAAAAAAATTATTGCAGTTGACATAAATGAATATCGCTTAAATGCAGCAAAAAAATTTGGAGCAGATTCTGTCATTAATGCAAATGAAAATGTTGAATTAAAATTGAAAGAAATGAATGAAAATAGATTAGCAGATGTTGTCATTGTATGCACAGGTGTCTTATCAGCTGCAAAACAAGCATTAAGATGTGTTGATAAAGGTGGCACAATTTTATTTTTTGCAGTCCCAAGGCCAGATGAAAAGCTTGAAATTCCAATAAATGATTTTTGGAAGAATGAAATTAAAATAATGACTTCTTATGGTGCTGCTCCAAATGATTTAAAGGATTCTTTGGAGTTAATTAAAACCGGAAAAATTAATTTTAACGATATGATAACCCATAGGTTAAAATTTGATGAAATTCAAGAAGGATTTCGATTAATTGCAGAAGCAAAAGATTCTATTAAGGTGATTGTTGAGCCTGATAAATAAGTAAACTATTATCACAGCATTGATATTTTCCCTGCACTTGCAAATATTTTCGCAAGCTTTAAGTATTATTTCTGCTTAATATATTTATGATTCCAACAAGAAAATTAGGCAAAACCAATTACCATGCCACAATTTTTGGTCTTGGCGGCGAAGGGATTTTAAGGACAAGCGGCTATTTCAAAGAGGCAGAGTCAGTAATAGAGAAAGCTGTTGAGGTTGGCGTCAATTATTTTGATACAGCTCCAGCTTATCAGCAAAGCAGGGATTATCTTGGCAAATTCTTGTGGAATTACGCAAAAAGAGAAAACATCTTTTTGGCATCAAAAACTCATGATAGGACATATGAAGGAACTTTGTCATTGGTGGAAGATTCCTTAAGAATATTGAACACGGATTACCTTGATTTATTGCAGCTTCATGATTTGCGCGTAAAAGAGGACTTAAGTGAAATTTTTTCATCCAATGGGGCAATCCAAGCCCTTGCGGAACTGAAAAGGCAGGGAAAAGTGAGATTTTTAGGGATTACGGGTCATCATGACTCCGACATTTTGATTGAAGCTATAAAAAGATATGATTTTGACACAATACTGCTCTGTGCAAATGCCGGGGATTCGCATTATATGCCTTTTATCACCACAGTAATTCCCGAAGCAAGAAAAAAAGGAATGGGTGTCATAGCAATGAAAGTAACTTCTCAAGGGCATGCGCTTTTATCAATCAAAATGGAAGAGGCTTTTGGTTTTAGCTTAAGCCAGGACGTTGATTTGGCAATAATTGGCTGCAACACTCCTCAAGAGGTCGAGCAGAATGCATACCTTGCCAGGAATTTCAAGCCTTTAAACAAGGAAGAATTAGCCAAAATAGAAATTAAAACCAAGAATTTTGTTGCTGAAACAAATTTTTTCAAGAAAGGAATGTACTAAATGAATTTTCTATAAATTATGCCCAAATCAATAAACCTAACCACCTATAATTGAAGTTTTAATGTCTTCCTTACATTTACAGTCTGTGTAATTAATTTTAGGTATGACCTCTATAAGAAGTCTTTTTACGTTATCAGAGTTATGCTTCATAACTTTCAAAACCTCTTCTATTGTAACATGTGGTCTATCTTCTAAAAAACAATCATAATCAGTTGACATCGCAATAACAGCATAACAAATTCCGGCTTCTCTTGCCAAAACAACTTCCGGAACAGTGCTCATATTGATAACATCAGCTTTCCATTGTCTATACAAATGGCTTTCTGCCCTTGTAGAGAAGCGAGGTCCTTCAATTGTTATAACAGTGCCTTTTTTGTGATGCTCTAGTCCCATCTCAGATGCAGTCTCTGCCAATAAATTTCTTAGTTTTTTGCAAAATGGCTCTGCCATTGGAATGTGGCAAACTTTATCAGCATCATAAAATGTTTGAGTTCTTTTTGTTGTCCTGTCAATGAACTGATCACAAAAAACAAAATGGCCTGGCTTTATCTCTTCCCTTAAAGAGCCGCAAGCAGTTGTCGTAATTATATGAGTGCAACCTTGTTCCTTAAGAGCCCAAATATTCGCCCTATAATTTACATTGCTAGGCATTATTGTGTGCTTTTTTCCATGCCTTGATATAATAACTACATCAACACCATGTATCTTTCCAGTTGTTAATGTACTTGATGGTTTTCCAAATTTTGTGTCAACATTAATTTCTCTTGCACCCTTCAATATTCTAGGATCTTCAAGACCAGAACCGCCTATAATGCCTATTTTAATTATTCTAACCACCTCAAGTTTTATTGTTTTCAATAATATTTATTGATGTTTTATTAAATGTGAAATTGATGTTGTTTTTAATGATTTTTTATCTTACTCAACGCATAAATTAAAATTTTAAACATCAAAATTCCCTTATGTTTTATAAGTGGTTTAAGTGTAATAAATACATCGCATGGAATTTAGATGTGCTCAAAAAATACCCGTCAATAAGTGGAATTTTCTAGTGTCCAAAACCACGCTATGCTTATCGTAATGCAATCATGCCACCAGTCTATGACGGGTGGTTTTTGACAAAATAAATAAAAATATTTACTTTTCTGATTAAACTTTCAAAGGACTTTTTATTG
>CAZRRL010000111.1:0-4053 GCA_964602555.1 uncultured Methanosarcinales archaeon
AATAGTGAAAATATAAATTAATAAAAATGGAAAGAGTAAGCTGGGAGCAATATTTTATGAACATTGCAAAAGAAGCTGCTACTAGAAGCACTTGCGATAGAAAACATGTTGGCGCTGTTATTGTTAGAGATAAAACAATACTTTCAACTGGCTATAATGGCAGCATTAGGGGAATGCCTCATTGTGATGAAGTAGGCCATTTGATGGAAAATGGACATTGCGTTGCCACAATTCATGCAGAAGCAAATGCGGTTTTGCAAGCTGCTAAAAATGGTATACGCATAGAAGGTGGAGAAGTTTTTATAACTGCAAGCCCTTGCTGGAGCTGTTTCAAGATGCTAGCAAATACTGGAATAAAAAAGATTTATTATGGTGAATTCTATAGAGATGAAAGAATCTTTGATGTTGCAAAAAGGCTTGGCATAGAGCTAATTCACATTCCAGTTGACCAAAAAGAGCTTTGAATAGTAAATTATTTAAATCATTTAACTAAAAAATTATTTGGTGACTTAATTGGCTGGGAAAAGAGGAAAAAGGACTTCTAAAGTTGCAATTATAGGTGCAGGAAATGTTGGAAGCACAGCAGCCTATGCTCTGCTTATTGACGGCGTAGCTTCTGAGATTGCATTGATAGACATAAACAAGGAAAAGGCAGAAGGAGAGGCAATGGACTTAAAGCATGGATTGCAATTCAAGCCAAATTTAAAAGTTACTTTTGGTGACAATTATAATCTTTGCAAAGATGCCGAAATTGTCGTTATATCTGCAGGCGCACATCAAAAACCAGGTGAAACAAGGCTTGACTTGGTTAATAAAAATGCTACTTTACTTAAGCAAATGATTCCGCAAATTACAAAAAACAACAATAATTGCATTCTGCTAGTTGTTTCAAACCCACTTGATGTATTGACTTATTTAGCCTTGAAATACTCAAAATTTCCTAAGCGTAGAGTATTCGGCTCAGGCACCATACTCGATACTGCAAGGTTTAGGTATTTGCTTGCTGAATATTTTGGAGTTAGCCCAAATAGCGTGCATGCCTACATTATGGGCGAGCATGGTGATTCTTCATTTCCGGTTTGGAGCACAGCTAACATAGCAGGAGCAAACTTAAAATATTTTAAGAAATACAATAAAAAGGAGCTTGATAAAATATATCTAAAAACAAAAAATGCAGCATATGAAATTGTTGCAAAAAAAGGAGCGACTTATTATGCAATTGGTTTAGGAATTGCAAAGATTGTAAGAGCTATTTTATCTGACCAAAATGAAGTTCTTGCATTGTCTAGTTACCTTAATAACTATCATGGTGTAAGTGGTGTGTGTTTAAGCGTTCCTGCAATAGTGAACAGAGATGGAATAAAAGAACAGATTTTATTGCCCCTAACCGCTTTAGAAAAGAAACAATTGCAAAGATCTGCTAATGTTATAAAAGGCATAGTTAGAGGTTGTATAAACTGTTAATTTATTAATTCCCAACAAATTTGGAGTACAAAGATTTTGCTTCTTTTTCGTCTTTCGCTTTTATCAAAGCCCTTCCATCTTGAAATAGTGTAATTTTATTATCAAAGTTGATGCAATACCCAAAATCAATTATTTTGCCTATCCTTTTTAACTTAATTTTTAAATCATTGAATTGTTTTTTATTGATTGATTTTGTCTTTATTTGATATATGCTATTGCCGCATAATTTTATTACTCTGGAAGATTTTTTTCCATCCAAATATTCAAATTTATTTTTAATGCAGCATATGCAATCTTTGTTTTTATTGACTTTAATTTTAAACATCTCATTTTTCCAAATATCAAAAAATAGCAGATTTTTTTCGCTATTTCTTTTGCTTAATAAAATTTTGAATGCTTCATCAACTTGAAAAGAAGATACCAAATTAGTTATTGTATTTAATACACCTATTGTTTCGCAAGTATCAAGTTGGATTGCTTCTCTTAAAAAACATCTGAGGCATGGATTGCTTTTCCCTGGAATTATGTTAAAAACATAACCTTTGCTTCCGATTGCAGAAGAATAAGTAAATGGAATCTTATTTTTAATGCAAAAGTCATTAATTAGAAATCTGGTTTCAAGATTGTCAGTGCAATCCAAAATCAAATCA
Source organism: uncultured Methanosarcinales archaeon (assembly GCA_964602555.1). Lineage (GTDB taxonomy): Archaea > Nanobdellota > Nanobdellia > Woesearchaeales > GW2011-AR4. The sequence continues at coordinate 2,115 of CAZRRL010000111.1, forward strand.
ATTTTTTTATTTAATATTTTCTCAATATTTTCGAAATTTAAATCATCAATAAAGAACTCAATCTCAATATCAGAATTAATTTTGCTTAAATGCTCTTTTGTTTGTGCAGCTTTTGCTTTGCCAATATCATTTTCCTCAAATAAACTTTGCCTTTGTAAGTTAGATAGTTCAACAATATCTCTATCAACTAATATTAATTTTCCAATTCCAGCTCTTGCAAGCAATTCAGCAGAAGAACTGCCTAGAGCGCCTAAGCCAATTATTGCAACAGTGCTATTTCTAAGCTTTTCTTGGCCTTTCTTGCCTATTTCAGCAAATATTTCTTGGCGTGAGTAGCGCATAAAACTAGAAATATATATGGTATTTTAAAGGTTTAGAAAAAGAATTAAGGCGACAAGTAAAAAACCTTTAAATAGTTAATAGAAAAATAAAGGAATATGCCTTCAGAACTTATTCAAAGACAGAAAGATGATTTATTTCGTGACATCTCATCTTTAGGAAGCCTTTTTGCTTATTTGCTTATAACAATTTTCTTTATAATACAAAAGGAATATGATTTATTTGGCAAGTTAGCAATTGGCCTTATAGCAATATACATAATCATTATAACAATAAGAAGTATTTATTTTAAGGATAGGCCTAAGAAATACTTATATTCTTCTTTTATCGAGAGACTTGATGCATCTTCATTTCCGAGTTTGCATACAACAAGAATAAGTTTTTTATCAATTTTACTTATGAGCTATACAAATAATTATATCTTATCAGCAAGTTTATTAACTTTAATTGGACTAGTAGCATATTCCAGAGTTTATTTTAAAAAACATGATTTACTAGATGTTTTTGCTGGAATAGTACTAGGAATTGTTGTTTATCTTATAGTAAATTGGATTTTCTAAACTTTTTTAAATTGACCACAAACTTTATATATAAGTTAACAATTGTTAAGTTCTATGCAAGAGACGATGCCGCAGGAAATAGAGGTAAGGTATATTTTACCTGCTATAAGGAGAGAGTTAGCTAGAATTTTTATACAAGAGCATAAGCTCAGCCAAAAAGATGCAGCAAAGATACTTGGCTTAACAGAAGCTGCTGTATCACAATACCAACATTCTAAAAGGGCAAAAGAAGTTGTTTTTAGTGACAATGTTACTAATGAAATAAGGGTGTCTGCTGACAGAATTTTAGTAGATAAAAGTAGCAAGCAAAGGCTTATTGCTGAGATGTACAGAATAAGCAACCTAACAAAAGTTAAGCACATACTATGTGATTTACACAGGTCACAGTCAAAAGAGCTAGAAAGCTGCAACATATGCTTTGATGAAGGTTTGATAACAATAAAAACAGATAGTTAATAAATCAATAATTAAATCAATTTCACATTGACTAAAACTATTATTGAAAATGGCTCCAATAGCAGAACAGGTTTTTGATAAGGACTACAGCAAGTATGGTTTTCATGACAAGGAAGAATATGTATTTAAGGCTAAAAGAGGGCTTTCAAAAGAAATAGTTGAAGAAATTTCTAAAATAAAAAATGAACCAGACTGGATGCTAAAGTTTAGGTTAAAATCTTTAGAAGAATTCTATAAAAGGCCTATGCCTCAATGGGGGGCCAATTTAAATACAATTGATTTTGATAATATTTTTTATTACTTAAAGCCTACTGACAGGCAAGGCGATTCCTGGGAAGATGTGCCTGAGTATATCAAGAATACATTCAACAAATTGGGAATTCCAGAAGCTGAGCAGAAATTTTTAGGGGGAGTTGGCGCTCAATATGAATCGGAAGTCGTGTATCATAAAATAAGAGATGATTTGGCAAAACAAGGCGTCATCTTTCTAGATATGGATGGCGGTTTAAGAGAATACCCTGAAATTGTCAAAAAATATTTTGGAACTGTTATACCATATAACGACAATAAGTTAGCTGCATTAA
>CAZRRL010000112.1:0-4039 GCA_964602555.1 uncultured Methanosarcinales archaeon
TAAGAAATAATTATATATCTAGCTTTATCTTATTTTTGTAGCTTGGGTTTAGCTCAATAGCTTTCTTAAAAGCTTCATAAGCCTTGTCTTGAGCACCTATGCTGTCATGTGCTAAACCAAGGTTGAAATATGAGTTTGCACTTTCTGGATTAAGTTCTATCGCCTTTAAAAATTCCTTTATAGCCATTTCTGGCTTGTTAAGCTTGGAATAAACTATACCAATGTTATTGTGAGGGGCATAATCATCTGGGTTTAAAGATGCAGCTTTAAGCAAAGCATGCTCAGCTTCAATCAAATTATTAAGTTTTAGATAGCATGCACCAAGGTTAAGCCATGACTTGAAGTAATCTTTTTTTAGCTCAATAGATTTTTTGAACAGCTCAACTGCTTTTTCATAATCACCAACCTCTTGTGCTTGTATACCTAGTTGTGAATAAGAATGAAAATCTTGTTTTTGATTTATTTTGAGTTCACCTAATTTTTTATAAAACTCTTTTTTGTAATCACTTTTTTCTGGACTTAGCCTGCCAAAATGATGTATTGGAAAAGGAGCGTCTTTAACAATGCCTAATCTGTGTATAGAAGCATCTATGGTTTCATGAATAACACCATTAAAGTGAATAGATTTATTGTTTCTAAATAATCTTATGAGCCTTGTAGAAAACCAGCCTGAAGTGCTTTTGCTTTCACTATATTTATCATCTTTTGAAGAAACCCAGCCAGCAGCAGTAGAATCATTTGTGTAAGTCCTTAGTATAAAATAATAGCCTATGCAATCATCATTGATTAATTCTTTTAGCTTAGCTAAATCTTCCTTAGCAATTACCTCATCAGCATCAAGCACAAGTATCCATTGCTTTGTAGCGTGCCTCAAGCTCTCATTTCTTGCAGCGCTAAAGTCATCTACCCATTTAAAGTCAATAATTTTAGCATTAAATTTCTTTGCAATCTCTTTTGTTTTGTCTGTGCTGCCAGTATCAACTATTATTATCTCGTCGACGATATTTTTTACAGAATCAAGACATTGCTCTAAAAAAGCTTCTTCATTCCTTGTAATCATACAAAGGCTTAAAGATTGTTTATACATTTTTGGTTTAGTTTGTAAAATATGCGTATAAAGATTTACCGCTTTAATATTTTTATAACACTTTCAATAACTTCATCGACTTTATTATCTTTAAGAGAACCGATTCTATAGAGAATAATTGATTTATCGGCAGTAAAAATTCTATTTGGTCTTATATAACTACCTACATTCAGTTTTCCGTACTTAAAATCAGAATCCCTAAGATCAATAACATACCTATCTTCTCTTTGTTTGCTTGTTATCTGACATAATATTGTATCATTACCGTCTAATGTTGCAACAATTAATGCAGGTCTTTTTTTTGAAGCGCTTAAATCAGAATAAGGGAAAGGTATTACAACAACATCTCCTTTTACAAGTTCTTCCATGCTTTATCCTCTTCATCTGTAAGCCAAACTTTAGCTAGAGAACTTTCACTCATAACGTAAGTTAATATCCCATGTTTCGTTAAGTCTGCTTTTTTCGTCTGCTCTAATGGTCTGATTTCAATATGGTCGTCAAAAGCAAGTAAAGCTAATTTTGAGCCTTCTTTAAAACCTTCCATTTTTCTTATGTCTTTTGGTATTGCTATCTGTCCTTTTGATGTTATTTTTATCGTTTTCAATTCTTTTAAAGCCATTTAGATCACCATGTTCTTACAAGTAAGAAAAATAAGAGCTAGTATATAAATCTTTGGTATTTAAATTTAGCTTCGTACAAATTTACTAGCAAACTTCGTGAAAGCATAGTTATATTCAATTGAGTTTTGGTGCCCTAGCTGTCTTTAATTTAACTTAGAATATCCCTCAAAATCCTGTGGTCCGATATCAACATTTAATTCTTTCAAGATGGACATAAAGTCCCTTTTCTTATTAGACTCAATTTCAATAAAATATCCAAACTTCCAAAGCTTGTCTATTGCAATTTCACAATTTTTGTAAACCCAAGTGCTCCTTGTTTTTTCGATGATTTTAAAATTTTTGAATCCAATTTTATCCAGAATTTTTTTCATGGGTTCTATAGCTCTGATTTTAGTACAGATATTATTACAAGAAATACCGTCAACTCTTTCTTTAAATCCGATAAAATTACCTGAATCTGATTCTCTTATTCTTATTATTTTATTATTAAACTGGAAGTAATAATCTTTTTGTTTTTCTTCGACCTTGTCCCTCTTAGCTACAGAATTTAATTTACCAATAACTACTTCAGGATTTTTCAAAGGATATTTTACTTCTACTTCCATAAATTGATAAATAATGATGGGTTAATATAAATCTTCTGTGATCGGCACCAAAACTCAACTTTGCTAGTGCAATTTTCCAGAACTCCGTAACTGGAAAAGAATATAACAGCGCGCATACATTATTTGCAATTATTACTTAGGCTTTGGAATTGCAGAAAATCTTTCCCTCATTCTTTGTATGTGTTCTTCACGTACTGGTTGTTGTGTAACAGCGTAAACTGCACTATTGGCACATCTATCGTACATTAAAACTCTTGCATCCATTGACCAATTTGGTAGATGTCCAAATTCTTGGCGCAATAATCTGCTAAATTCTTCATTGAGAGACTGTACACGCACTCTATTGTAATCATTCCCTTCTGCTGCTTTAATAAGCCTTTCCAGCGCATTGTACAATGCTACTTCTGACATGCAATAAAGAAATTGAATAAATTATATAAACTTCTTTTAATGCCGTACGTTTAATTTAACAATTCACCTAAAAAAATATTATGCTTTGTTCTTTTGATTTTTAGCTTTACAATTGAGCCTTCTTCTTTGTAGCAGTTTGGCAAAGAAATTAACCTTTGTTGTGCTACTGCAAGCTTTTCATTGCCAATTCTGCCAGGCAATACTATCTCTGCTTTTACAATCTGACCCTTTCTAAATGGTTTTGGCAGCTCTGGCAAATCCTCGACTTCAAAATCCTCTTTGTCAAAAATAAGCTTAACACTGTATTTTTGTTCAAGTTCTCTCATTTTTTTATAAAATATGTCCATGGCTGCGCTTTTTACAGGATTTCTGCCAAACCTGTAATTAAGCAAGTTTTGTACTCCTATACTTGGACAATTCTTGCCAGCGCCAATCTCTTGTGCAAATTTAGCTAGCTTTGGTATTTCTTCATCATTATAGCCAGGCGCCCATACAGGCGCAATTATCAAATCCATTTTTGTTGGAATATATTTTGATATTTCTATAACCTTGTTTAAATTATATGGATAGCCTGCTAATTTCTGAGCTTTTTCAGGATCTAAAGCGTTAAGCGACAAATTAATTCTAGTTAAGCCAGCTTCTGCAAGCTCGTCTATGTATTGTTTGCTTAATAAAGTGCCATTTGTATCTATTGAGCTTCTTTCTACACCTTTAATTGACATAATGTCCCTTACTAACTCTATCATGTCAGCGTATAATGTTGGTTCACCTTGAGCATTTATATGAGCATCAATGTTGTTGCTTCCTTTGAATTCAACAATTTTCTTTAGTTCTTTAACTAGGTAATCTTTCTCGACGACAAAATCGACTTTTCTTTTTGAGAAAGGTCCTTCATCAACAGAGCAAAAAATACAGCTTATGTTACAGCTTGTTATTGGCTTGATTTCAATTATATTGGTTCCTCTATCAATTAAGCCAAAATAATTTGTTCCGATAAGTGGGATTCCAGAAGTTTGGTGTATATAAATAGTTTTTTTGTTATTGAGCCTGTTTTTTAGGTTTTTGAATGAATTAAACAACAAAAATTCCATTTTTCTTCTTGCGCTATTTTCAGAAACACCATTAAAGATTATAGAGTTTTTGTTAATTTCAAAAGGAGCTATTTTTTTGAGATTCTCATCTTCTAAGTAAAAATAAAACAGTCTAAGGAAATTGACCTTTATTTTATCTTTATCCTTCTCAAAGCTTAAATCCTTGAATGTAAGTTCTGCCATATATACATTGTATAGAAATTGTTTGTCAAAAACCACCAGTCA
>CAZRRL010000113.1:0-3913 GCA_964602555.1 uncultured Methanosarcinales archaeon
TGAGCATGTTTCTAAGCAAAAACCTTCAAACTTGATTTCTTCATCAAAAAATTTAACACTTAAATTGCCAAATTCAGAATAATATACCTCATTTCTTAGATTTTCAATGCTTAAATTGACATCATAATAAATGATTTGAGCAGAAACAATATTATTGTAGCCAGCTCCATCTGTGCCAAATGTTGAATAATAAACATCATTCCAGTTATCCCTTTTAGGCAAAATGCCCAAGAATGCGCAGCAATCAGCATTGCCGTTGCAGGATGTTGTCAATATATCATCTTCAATATTGTAAACTTCCCATCTTGTGCATAGCCTTGATTTATCAACATTCCAGCCGAATATTGTATCTTCAACAGTTAAATCAACAACTCCGTTAATATTCTCTTCTCCATTGTCATTTGCATCATAAATTGTTCCTGATTTATAACTTAAATTTATTTCAATGGTTTTTGTTTCGTTAAATTCAGTTATATTTGTTGTTTCATTTGTTGGTTCGGTAATATTAATAGTTTCTATTTCCTTCTTTTCAGCAATGACAACTAAAGCAACTGTTTGTGAAATAATATCAATTCCATCAGAAGCTGTAAATGTTATTGTTGTATTGAAATCGTTTTCAGCAACAGGTATGATTGTAACTATATCATTATTTATAGATGTTTCAACTCCATCAACTTCCGACACAGCAAATATCAATGAATCATTGTCTTTGTCAACAAAGTATTGCGACAGGTTAATTGTAGTTGTCTCATTTATAACAAATTCATTAGCTTCATAAATCCATTCTGGTTTTTTATTCTTGTTTTTCTTTTCTTTATCGCTTTCCTCTTCTTTAACTGCAAAACCAGTTATTAAATTGGTTTCATTAGGCGAGGCTTCATCAAGAGTTTTGTTTAGCTTTGTGCTATCAAATATTATATATTTAACTTCATTACTTTCAATGTAAACCCTAGCCTTTCCATAAGTTGTGACTCGTCCATCTAACTTTATGGATTTTATGTCACCAGTATTTTCAGGCTGCCAAGTGTAATCTCCATTTGCAGTAACAACCAAATTTAAGTCATCAGCATAGCTAAGCTCTGTTATTATAAATCCAGTTATTGAAGGAGCAAAGTAATAAAGCCCAGTTAGCGCTATGACTAAAGAAATCAATAAAAACAGCAATTCTCTTTTTTGAGATTTATCCATGCTCAAATTTCCATACCTCTTTTCCAAGCAAAAGTTTTAAATAATACCAAAACTTTCTTGCTTTATCTGCTAATGATACAGTGCCTAAGCACTTGTCATTAGCGGGTTTTTTTGAACACTTCTTTGATTTCATTTTTGATATCAGGGTTTTTTATGACAGTAAACTGACTGCAATCATAGCCCTTAAAGCATCCTCTAGCAAACAAATCAGCTACCATAATTCTGTTTGTTGGATACTCTCTTTCCTTTCTGATGTAGATATCATCTATTGTGATGCTTAGCAATTTGCAAATGGTATCAGCAGCAAAGCCAAGTGTTTTGGAATCATACTCTCTATCCATATGCAAAAATAATGATTTGTCTTTAATTTGCTCTAACGCTTTTTTACACACTATTCCATACAATTTTCCAAACCAATTTGGATTTTGGTACAGCATACTTTTCCATTCGCCATATTTGTTGTTTTGAACTATAACAATAGAAAGCTTGATAGAATATTTTCTAGCCAATTCAGTAGCTATTGAGAAATATTTTTGATTTAAATCACGTTTTATTTTTTTGAGTTTAAGTTCATTAAGCAATTTAACAAAATTTATGTCTTCTCTACTTCCAGCTACAGATATTATGCTTTTGCTCTCTCCAAATCTTCCGCTGCAATTTTGTCCGTAAAACATTTTTAATCTTTCATACCTCTTTTCTTCTTCACTCTATCATAAACTGTCCAAATTGTTCTATCATCAAGATGTAGCATCAAAGCTACATCATGGTTTGTGTAGTCAAGCTCTTTGATGAAGCCAACCAAGCTTTCTAAAGTTGAAAATGAGCGGTTTGCAAATGCAGAAACAGGAATCATAATATTTGAAATGACTAAGCCAAAAGGAGAAGGCATTTTTTTAGCCGCATTATGATAAGTAGTCCATATTGTTTTGTTGCTTCTGTTCAAAAGCTTTGCAATTTTAGAAAACTTAAGCTTTAGATCTTCTTTCAAATACTTTACAATAGCTTCAAGCGAACTTAAAACATCATTAGCAAAAATACCAATAGGAACACTTATCTCTTTCTTAATTTCTAGATTTCTAATATCTTGTTCATCAAACTCATAAAGTTTCTTCGTTTCATTTATCAAGTAAGAAATCAATTTTATTTTATCATCTTTTGAAAGGTCTCTAAACTTAGAAATAATTCTATGCATGTCCACATTATCTAAATCATTTCTTTTTGACACCAATCTATACCTCTATCTAATATAAAGTGGAAAAAATTGTTGGGGACATTTTAGGGGTTGTAAAGATGATAGCTAGGGTATATCCCCAACACAATAACTAGAGAATTTAGTACGATAATTGTTGATTTTTAAATTGAAATAAAACATTTTCAGCCTCTTTTATCTTATCATGTAAGTAACTTATATATAAATATTTCTATATATTTTACCTATAAAATAGGAAATTCATTACCTTATATCTTATTATATAGGAATATAAGTCCTATTATATAAGTGTTACACATCTCGTTGCATAAACACAGCAAAGTCTTATTAAATAAGAATATTTTCCTATCATTTAAGTTAATTCTCCTATTATAACAGTATAAAATCCTATTAAATAAGAATTTAAATCTATAGCAAACGCAGTAAATTTTTGTAATAGAAAGTGCGTTTGATATATTAGAACGAACTAAACAATTTTTATGGGTATTTAGTTCGTTCTCTATAATTTGCACAAAAACATAATTTATTAAACTTTTGTCATTTCAGTCTTGAAATGAAGCATACATTAAAAGTCACTATTGCTTTGGTCCTTTTTTTCTTTATGGCACAATTTACAGGTTTGTTGATAATAAATCGTTACATAGATCATAAAAAAGTTGCTGAGACAAAAGAAATTGTGTGGCAACCGTTGCCTTACAACTTAGAAAGGCCTCAGGTTAAGAATCAATCAACATCTTTTGTTTACATCACAATAGCAATCTTGATTGGAACAACTTTGGTTTTGCTTTTGATAAAATTCAATAAACCATTCATATGGAAATTCTGGTTTTTTGTGACAGTATGGCTCACTTTGTCAATTGCATTTGCTGCTTTCATAAACAATCTTGTTGCAGCTGTTTTGGCATTAATAATATCAATGTTAAAATTATATAAACCAAATGTAATAATTCAAAACCTCTCTGAAATTTTTATTTACGGCGGCTTAGCCGCATTATTTGTTCCAATAATCAATCTTTTTGCAGCTATCATGCTCTTAATTGTAATGTCAGTATATGACTTTATTGCAGTTTTCAAAACAAAGCATATGATAAAGCTTGCAACTTTCCAATCAAAAACAAAAGTCTTTGCTGGCTTGCTGATTCCATATGGAAAAGGTAAAATTTCAATTAAGAGTAAACCAGAACTTAAAGAGCAAATTCAACCAAAAAAGGCCAGGATTGCTGTTTTAGGTGGCGGTGACATAGGCTTTACATTAATATTTGCTGGAGTTGTCATGAAAGGTTTGATGCTAAAAGAAACTGTGCTGATAAGTTTTTTAAAAACTTTAATAATCCCAATCTTTGTTAGCATTGCTTTGTTGGTCCTTCTTCTAAAAGGTGAACAAAACAAGTTTTATCCCGCAATGCCTTTTTTAAGTTTAGGTTGCTTTGTTGGTTATTTGATTGTTTTGATTGTTTGAATTTAATTTTTAATATAATAGGCGAGCTATTGAGCGAGCGTAAATTATGTTGTAGA
>CAZRRL010000114.1:0-3868 GCA_964602555.1 uncultured Methanosarcinales archaeon
CTGCAATCATCAGCATCATCTCCACAGCATTTACTATCTTTATTCCAGTCGCTTACAGCTAAACATGCACAAGCTTCAAGTGATTGATCAGGATTAGTTTGACCACTCGTGCCAGTTGTATACCAATAGCTGCCAAAATTTTCTTTGCTTAAAGTACCAAAGCTTGCTAGCTTATCATTTTTGTCAAAACATCCTGCATCATGCACAGTCACGCTAAAAGTTGCTCTGCATCCATTATTTACCCACAATATATTGCCAGCATATCCATATGAAGAACCTAATGTGCAAGAAGAATCAGAACGCCTAGAAACAACACTCACACTTCTAATAAGTGCTTTTTGCGGGCATTCTGCATATGCATAATCCCAACTGTCACATGAAACTGTAAGTGTTTCGGCATTTACAATCTCAATACTCAACACAAAAAGAGTTAAAATTAGTATAAAGCCAATATGTTGCCTAACATTATTTTGTCTATTCATTTTCTGAATCATATAAAAATAAATAGCAAAAAATCTCATTTATTTGTGAAGTAAAAACTTTTAGAATTGCAGTTTCCATATTGCCTCTTTTTATATATACTTTTTAAATATGTAATATTAAAATGTTTTGTTTTCAAATAGTTAATTAGTATTCTGAAGTTAAAATTCAGTCCGTCGCCTTTGCGGCGACAATATGTCGATAAATCCAAAGGATTTTCGATCACCATCAAAAATCGTAGATTTTTGAGGTTTTGTGCTCGGCAAAACTTTTCCTGCCAATAATTTTTACCTCGCCAATTGATTCAATATTAATGAATAAATAGGCAAGCCCGAGTGTGATGGTAAAAAACGAGGGCGAGCACAAGATTTTGCCGAAGGCGGATTGAAATCCTGAATGTACAAATACGCTTCAGTATACTAAAGTATTACGTGTTTAATGGTGACAAAAAGAATGTATTTTAATTATAAATTAGAAATCATGCTGTCTCTTATGTTTTTACTGCTCATGCCAAGCATACTAAACAAACTCATTAAGTCATGAGGAGCTCTTAAATGATAAGGCTTATCAGAAAAAGAGCCTATAATTGTTTTTACTTTGTATTTTTGGCACAATTTTATGTTTTGCATCATTCTTCCCATCAATAATGAAGCATGTGATTCATTTTCATTCAACAACAGACTATAAGAAAATCCTATAACAACATCATTTTTCTTCGCTAACTCGCATACAACATGATTTAAGCCAGATGCCCTTTGATGCAAATAATCTTTCTTCCTTGTTTCTTCAAAACCATATATCAACTTTATTTTTTTGCTCTCAATAAAAAATCTGTCCTTATCAGAACTTTTCATAACAAGAAATTTTGATTCTTTAAAAGCCTTGTTTAGATTTTTTTGATTTACTATAAAGCCAGTCTCCATACTTATTTTTGATTGTTTTTCTATTAATTGCAATTTTTCTTGAATTTTGTTATGATTATATTCATCAAAATTGTAAAGAAAATAAATTTTCTTAAAGCCTAGACTTGATGCTACACCAACAAATTCTTTTTCGTTGTTTTTTGGTAAGACAACATCAGTCATTTTTATGATTTATTTTGATTAATTTTATTGATTTATTTTTTATTGTTTTAATTGGTTGTTGCTTTTTAATGTAATGATAATTTTCCATTGGAAATCAAGGAGGTATATTTTTTCCAAAATTAATATTTTGATGGTTCTATTTAACAATAAAAGTATTTATAAATAAATAGGTTTTTAAATATTTATAAACAAAAAATAGCTAAAAAGCTTTATTAAGGCCTTGATTGTTAATTGGGGGTGATTTATGGCTTTATCAGATGAAATACTCTTAATTAGGAGTGTGAGTTAAATGGCTAAGAAAGAAACAACTAAAAGAGATATAAAAGTGGTCAACATAGTCGTTTCTACGTCTTTAAAGCATGATATACCACTTGAAAAGATGGCAGCAACGCTGAGCAATACAGAATACAATCCAGAGCAGTTTCCGGGGCTTGTAATAAGGATAAAAGAGCCTAAAACATCTGCTTTGATATTCTCTTCAGGCAAAGTTGTATGTACGGGAGCAAGGTCAATGGACAAGGTAGAAGAGAGCATTAAAAAGATTATAAAAAGCTTAGAGAAGATTAATGTAAAGATAACCATAAAGCCGGAAATAAAAATACAGAACATTGTAGCTTCTGGCAGTGTTGGTATTGACTTAAACCTTAACACATTGGCTATGAAATTGGAGAATACGGAGTACGAGCCAGAGCAGTTTCCTGGCTTAGTTTATAAGCTTGCAGCTGCAAAAGCAACATTTTTGTTATTTAGCAACGGTAAAGTTGTATGTACAGGAACAAAAAGTGAAAAAGAAGTGCATGCAGCACTTGACAAGCTAATTGAGAATTTGAAGCGAGTTAAGGCCTAGTTACTTTATTTTTTCTATTTGACCACTGGACATATCTCTGCACAAATTATTTAAACCAAAAAAAGAGAGTGTATAACATGGAAGTTAATGTAATAGAGCAAATAAAGAGGTTCCAAGATTTTATTGATAGCAATTACTATGAGTCGCTGTTAAGCAATGTAAGGAAAGGTAACAGATTTTTGCTTGTAGATTTTGCTGAGCTTTCTAAGTATGACCCTGATTTAGCTACTGAGCTGCTAGATAATCCAGAGGAAACTATAAAAGCAATTGAAAAAGCTGTTGAGCAATTTGATATTGATGGCTTGGTAAATTTTAAAGTAAGGTTTTACAATTTCCCTAAAAGCCAACAAATTATGATAAGAGACATAAGAAGCAAGCATATAAACAAGATTGTATACTTAGATGGATTAATAAAACAAAAATCGGATGTAAGACCGCAAGTAACCTCAGCAAGATTTGAATGTCCTGTATGTGGGAATATTATAAATGTGTTGCAGCTTGAAGGCACTTTCAAAGAACCTACAAGATGTGGCTGTGGAAGAAAAGGCAAATTTGTTATGCTTGATAAAGAGTTGGTTGATGCTCAAGGCATAGTAATTGAGGAAATCCCAGAGCATTTGGAAGGTGGCGAGCAACCTAAAAGAATCAATGTTTTGCTAACAGATGATTTGGTAAGCCCATTAAGTGAAAAAAGAACAGCACCTGGCAGCAAAGTAGAAGTAGTAGGCATTGTAAAAGAAGTCCCAATAATATCAAGAACAGGTGCAAAATCAACTAAGTTTGATTTGATGATTGATGCTAACTACATAAATCCAACTGAAGACACATTTTATGAAGTACAAATAACAGAAGAAGAAGAGAAAGAAATTTTAGAAATAGCCAATGACCCAAAAGGCTACGATAAACTAGTTAATTCTATTGCACCTTCAATCTATGGTTATGAGAAAATAAAAGAAGCTTTATTGCTTCAATTAATGGGAGGTGTAAGAAAAGTTAGGATGGATGATGTTGTTAGCAGAGGTGATATGCATATTTTGCTAGTTGGTGATCCAGGAGCGGGTAAAAGTGCTTTACTAAAAAGAATAACTAAAATTGCGCCTAAAGGAAGGTATGTAAGTGGAAAAGGTGTTTCAGGAGCCGGTATAACTGCTGCTGTTGTAAGAGATGAGTTTTTGGGTGGCTGGGCATTAGAAGCTGGAGCAATGGTATTAAGTAGTGACGGTCTTGTTTGTGTAGACGAACTTGACAAAATGAATTCTGAGGACAGGGCTGCAATGCATGAGGCCCTTGAAAATCAAAGCTACCATCCAGATACAGAAATAATGATTTCAGATGGGAGTGTTTTCAAAATTGGCAAATTTGTTGATAAATTAATAGAAAACGATAGGGCTAATGTAATCTTAGGAAAAGATTGTGAAATATTGCCTGTAAACAATGTTGAGCTTTTAACTACAGA
>CAZRRL010000115.1:0-3848 GCA_964602555.1 uncultured Methanosarcinales archaeon
AGCCCAGTATACATAGGACCACCCTCTTCTGTTACAGTTATTCCTAAAAAAATTGCTCCTCAGGAAATAAAATCAAATAAGTTAGATGAGCCTGGTAATGCTCGTCCAAATGTTGCTTCTTATCCTTGGGGTGAATATAAGGTCATTATAGAAAGAGGACCTCATGGTGAGCTTTATGCTGTAACAAGAACTGCAAATAAAACTTATAGAACTTTGCTCACAGATTTCTTCAAGCATGGCTATTTTTCCCAGCAAGATGATTATGAAATTGAAGGCATGAAATCTGCAGGAGAAGATAATCCACCAAACAAATATCACGATGTAATTCCTAAAATGGCTAATTTTGCTTATATTGAAGGCATGCCTTCACGCTTATCGTTGACTTACAAAGACACACCAGTTAATTTAGATACAACACCAATAATTGTTAATGCCGTTCATCCGAATAAAGATGGGTTTTATGCTTCAAAAAAAGGTAAGCTAGAACAAACGCTAAGAAGTATGTTTAAAGGTGGTAAGTATTATGATGAATCTGCTGCATGGATTGAATATCTTGCACAAAAAGGATATTCTATTGAAACTTCTCGTAACCCCGGAGTAAGAGGTTTAGGGATAGAAAATGGTGACTTCATTGCTGCTTACTATCCTGGCAAAGATAAAGGATATTTGATAACAGACGAGCACTTCTATAAAAAGGCAAAAGCCTTAATGTCAAACTTTGGCTTGTCAGATAGAGAAGCAGTAGATGCAATGCAACGCTCTATTTTGCTGCATGAGTTTGGTCACGTTGTTGGCATAGGTGGAAGAAGAATTTCAGAGAAATTGCAAGGCTTGCTGCAAGCAGAATTCTATTCAATTATGTCTAACCTACATAAAGGAACTAAATTGGAGAAAATTTATAGAGCATTAGCAGAAGAAGGTAAAGATTATGCAAGAGAGTTTTCTTTGCTGCAAAAAATATGGGATAAAATCACAGCAAATCCATTTCCTAAACAAAGAGAAGCTATTGATGATGTTATTGATAAATTTTTGGCAGAAGCATATGCACTAGGAATAGATGAATCAGAAATACAAAGATATGTAGATAGCCGTGCAATTGATACTTTTGGAGCTCTTATAGGGGGAGAACCCTCATATAAAGGAAGAATAATATCAAAACACAAATCTTCAAAATCAAATAACTCAAAAAACTCTAATAAAAAGGAATTAGATGAGATAGTAAAAGAAGAAAGCAACAGAATAACTATTGCTGCTGCAGAAGATGGACAAATTGTTAGAAGATATAACGGCAGCAGAGTCTATGGTGAAGGAGCTTCAATGCCTGAAGAATTAATAGTAGGCAAAGGTAAAGAATATAAAAACTCAAATAAAGAAACTTATGAAACAAGAATAAACAAATCAGAATATAAAAGCATGAGTGATGCCAGAGCTAAAAGAAAAGAAGTAAAAGATGAAAAAAATTCTGACAAAGCTGAAATAGAAGCAAATGAAAAAGATGCACCTTCTGAAGAAGCTCCAAAAGAAACTGCAGAAGCAGCTGTTGCAAGTGAGTAAAAAAACATAGAAAAATTTATATTCTCTAAGGTATTACCATTTTACTATGACATACGCAAGTCAACCACAATCTATGTACGATGGACAATCTGTAAGAAGCTATAAAGATTCAAGCAATAAATTTGGACTATTAGGACCTTTTGTATTGGGGGTCTTTGCAGGTGCTGTATTCTCAAGTTCATTTCGTAAGGACCAAACTCGCAATTTAGAAGACAAATTATAAATCAACTTAATTTCTCAACCACATTAATCATAAATACCCTTCCAAATACAAAACTAAAAATCAATAGTATTATCGATAAAAATAAAATAAATAAATTGTTTTCTATAGAATAAAACAATAAAGTTGCTGATGCACTAAATAGAAAGATGTTAATAAAATAAACTGATAGTGTATAATGCGCCTTTTTTATTCCGATGCTTAATGTTTTCTGCACCATATTACTTAATTCTACCTTATGCAACAAAGCAATTGAAATAAACATAAAATATACTAAAACTATTGAAAAAATCAGAAATGGCAAATACCTTGCCAAAATTTTTGAGCTTTCTGTTATTTCATTGAGTGAGATATTTACTAAAGAGAATAAAAATAAGAAGATTAATCCTAGATAAAACAACAAAATAATAAAAGCTTTGAAAAAATATTTTATTGATTGCTTTAGATTATTTTTATGCACTAATCTATTTGTCAATGTCCAAGCAAATGAAGTGAATAAGATTAATAATACAAATATATAAACTAAATAAATTCTAAAAATTTTTAATATTTCATTAAAGTTTCTGCTTATGAGCAATGGATCATCTCCAAGGATGCTTTTCTGCTGCAATATGCTAGAAGAAACTGCAAATTCATCTAGCCTTTGATTGCTTAAGTAATCTGTAATTTCCTTTGCTTTTTCCAGCATTTTTGTTTGATAATTTAAGTTTATTAGAGAAAAAATCACAAAGAAGATAATTTGAATAATAAACAATAATGAAAATAAAAATTTATTTTGCCAAATCAAAGCAAATGATTCTTTTAACGAGCTAAGAATAATGTTTTTGTGCATTTTATTACTATTTTAATTCAAATTCAAATGAATAAGTAGCATCAGTTCCAGCTCTACTAATAGCTTTAATCTCTGCCCTATACTTTCCTATTGACAGATCATTTGTTGGAAGTGCATAATCAAATTGATTTCCGTCTCTTAGCATTTCAAACTCACCGGCTTGTTTGGTATTAAGATTCGTTATGATTAATTTCACTTTTTCTATACCAGATGTATGAGTGATGAGCGTTGATATTTCTATTAATTGTCCTCGTGTTATCGGATTTTTTGGACTTGGATTTATTGTTGGGGTTTGAATAACTGGCTTTAATTTACTTGCTTCTTTACCTTTTTCTTGTCTAATGATAATATTATATTTACGCCCAGGTATTTTATCGCTTAGGTCACAATCGTCAGGTGTGCTATAAGATTCTCTATCATCTCTTATGTTGAAAATCTCTATTAAAATTGTTTTTTCCTGTGCAGTTTGAGTTGCTTGCTGCTGTGGATTAATAGTTATAGTGCGTTGATATTCGTAAGAACCTGTTGGAGTTTGAGTGTAGGCAATATCTTTTATTTCTATAATAGCATCTCCTTTTTCAACTGTTATAACCTTATCTTTTACTTTTATTTTTGTATTACCATTTCCTTGTTCTTCTTCTTTGTCAAAAGCTACTTTTATATCATCAATTCGAACTTCATCATCGTCACTGTATATTTTATTCTTGTATTTTTCATTATCAAAAGCCTTTACAATTATAGTAACAGGTTCTTGGTTGTTTTGTCCAATTAATGTGTACGATATGTCAGGTGCTATTATATCTCCTCTTCTGCCAGCAATCTTCAAACTATCTGTAACCCTAATTGGTGCAATATCATAGCTGCCATCCAATGTTAAACCATCAATAACAGAAAATGAATCAGGCGAAACAGTAACCCTCAAGCATTTGTCTTTGCCGCTCTTCACAACCCTTGCACCTATGTCTAGTCTATCGCCCAACCTTACTTCCCTAACTGTACTAGCATCCAAACCATTAATTGTTACACTTAATAATTGCGCAGTTCCTTTTCTACTAATGAAAGTTTCTCCTCCACCGCATATAAATATGCCTGATGTAAGATCAGCGCTGCAATCAAGTATATCCCTCGCTGTTTTATCAATTAATGGGAAGTAAAATTCTCCTTCATCATAGCCAGTTGGGAAGCAATTTGGTTTAATGGTTGGGCTTATTTTTCTATCAGGTCTTAAAACAAATTTCAAAT
>CAZRRL010000116.1:0-3800 GCA_964602555.1 uncultured Methanosarcinales archaeon
GAGCGCCAACTTGAGCCAAGCCTTGAGGGGTTTCAGCATAAGCAACACCTGTTCCTGGGTCAAAGTCAACTGACCTGAAATCTCTGCCAGCTATTTTAAACTTAAAATCCCCTAAGTCACCTTGGCAGATATGGCTGCTCCAATACTCTGTGCCAAGGTATGCTTTTGCAAATACCTTGTCAACTTCATCGCGCCATTGCAGCAATGAGTCTTGGTCAAAGAATAAAGTTGGAATGTACGCAAGCCCTTGGAATTCTGTAAATACACGCTCTACTTCTCCAAAGAATTGCGATGATTTTATTTGCAAGGAAGTTTTGCCTTTTAAGCCGTAAACCCTTAGCTCGTCACCTGCTCTTTCAATTGCTGCCAAAGTAGCAGCATCAACTTGCACTTCTACCTTGTTGCCATTTTCGTCCAAGCGATATAGCTTTGTTTTTGTCAATAAAAATCCAGATTCAAAGAGGCACCCATCTGGTGGACAACCAGCCACTCCGCTCAAAACCTTAAGCTTTCCATATTCTCTAGGCTTAGTTGGATCAAAACCAAAGGCTCTGTCTATTACAATGTCTGGAGCACCTACTTCAGCACTGGATATCTTAATTTTGTCATCATACAAAAATGAAATTTTTTGATTATTTGCACCTATAACATCAACTTTAGTAAGCGTACCTTTTGCATAAGTTCTTGCAGTTGAGCCTTCCGAGAGTGTAGGCTTTCCAGAAACATCGTCTAATTTTACATTCCCTTCAAATTCTGTTGAAGTTCCATCTTTATTTACAATTTTTCTTACAATATCTTTATTCATTGTTAAAATAGAATCACCCTTAAAATTTAAGTGGGTACTTGTTTTGTCCCCTACAATTCCTTCTTCAATTTTATCAAGAGTTATGCCAATTCTTGCTGCTTCAACCAATATTTGGTTGCGCCTGTTTTCATCAATGTCACTATTTTTGACTTGGAAATCCTTTAATGCTGCTCCGCTGAATTGTGATTGTGTTTTTCCAACACTTACATCAATTGTTGCATCTTCTAATTTGTCAGAGCCTGGCTTGTATTTTATTCCTATTTTCGAGCCATCAGGCAATGTTGTTGTGATAGTTTTTTGTATTTTTTGAGGGTCATCTGGGTTTAGCACTGTTGTCTTTTTTATTGTTTCATCTTTGTCAATTTCTGTAGTAGTTCTTTCAACCAATTTTCTTTTAGCACCTTCTCCTTGATATTTTTCGCCTACAGCAGAGTATTTATCTCCAATTTGTGTTATTGTCCTTAATTCATCATTTTTTGTTTTAACAGTTATGCTTCCTGTCTTTGAATCAAACCCGAATCCTTTTTTGAAATCAACATCACTTAATAATGATGCTGGCAAATTCAACTCTTTATCATTTATTTTTATTGATTGCCTGTTGCCAACAGGATTTAAAACCGCAATTTCATACAATTTATCACCAATTACAAGCCTGTGCTTTTCTTTAATGCCAGGAGATATTGGCTTTTCTGGCTCACTAGGTTTAGGTGTTTCTGTAACACCTTCAGCACCCTTTTTCAAAAATGGTATAGGAGTTTCTGCTTCTTCTGCTCCTTTCTGAAGAAGTTGGTCTGATTTTACCTGAACACAGCCCTGTTGATTGTCTTTACATTTGTCAAATGTTTGTGGATTTACCCAGATTGTTTTATCTCCGCTGTTTCGAAAAACGTTATCTCCTAATTGTTTTGACTCAATGGTTTTGAGTCCTGGAATTCCAGGTTGCTGTGCTTGTGGAGGTGATGGTGCTGGTGCAGCTGGACCTGGTAGTGCAGCAGGTGTTGCTGCTGGTGCTGTTGATGTTGCTGGACTTGTTGCTGGTGGTGCAGGAGCAGGTGAAGGTGGGCTTGGTGGTGAGGGTGCTGGTGCAGGACTTGGTGTTGATTCGAAAGCAGCATAAACTACTTCTTCTTCTGGTTTTGCTTCAGGAATTTGTGGCACATAAGTTTGTTTTAACTTTTGCCATGTTGCATCATCAACTCCTTTAGTAACAGTAAAACTAATTTCATCTTCATATACAAGATTGTCTTTATTTCTCCATATTCTCCCTTCTGGCGTATTAACAAACTCAACTTTATCAAAATCATTTAGCACTTGCGGAGTAAGGCTTTCTAATTTCCCGGTAGGCTCTCTCCCCAATATTGCTTCAATCCCTGCAATTAAATATGGTTGGTGTCCAGTTGCAATAACTTGTGCATCCTCAGGCGAGTATTTTCCCTTATCTTCTAAACTTCGTGTGAGTATATCATATGTATCTTGAGTTGCGATAGTAGTGGCTAAATATTCTAAGTTTGGTTCTAATGCCTTGCTATAATCTCCAGAGTATATTTTTTGTTTTACATCCGATAGTTTTGGCTGAGGCTGTGGTAGTAAAGCTGGTGCTTCAATTACTATATATTCAATCTTAATCTTGGTATTTCCTTCCATAGTGAACCTTTTTGCTCCTTGTATTACTTTTCCAGTTTCATCTATATCATCTTTTCTAAAAAATTGATATTCACCTTTTGCAACTTCGACAAGCACTACTTCTTCGTCACCTATTGTAAATCTGTATGATTTTGCTATCTGTGGAGTTACTCTTATTCCAAAAACTTTTTCTACAATTTGATGGAGAGTTGCCGAAGGGGCTTTATCATACAAATATCGAACAACAATTCCAGTAGAGCCTTCCTCAGATGGTTTAATTTCATAAGGATCACCAGTTGTAGGTTGTCTAGCTGGAGGTTGTTTAGCAACAGGTGCTCCAGCTTGTGTTCCACTAGGTGCTTGTGGACCAGTAGGCGCAGGTGCTTTAGCTGTAGGAGCAGCTTCTTGGTCTGGTTTAATTGCAAATTTGTCTGGATTGTTTAGAATATATTTACGCGCATCAGAATCACTCTTTTTCATATGTTCTACTAATAGGAATGCTGCTCTATCTTTTTGTTGTTCTGATGCATAGTTATCGTCTAATACTCCAATTAGCTCCCAAGCTGTTGCATCACCTGAATCAAGAATGTTTTGGTTTATTTCTCTTGATTTCTGCTCTATTAAAAATCCTTCAAGATTGTAAGTTCTCTCACCACCTTTCTTTGGGTCCTTATTAGGATCTATTCTTTTTGTAATGTCACCTTGATCTATCTCCTTTCCGTATGTTCTTTCAATATAATCACTAAGCTCTCCTTTTACCTCAACAATCCTTTTTTTATCAGTTACATCATACCATTTTCCATCATCCCTTTTTTCAAATTCATAGTATTTAGTAAATAAACCCCAAAAAGGTGTTTCTATAACAACTTTTTCAACTACAAAGCTTTGTGGTATTAGAACTCTTTCTCCTTTTCCTTTAACTTCAGGTTGTACTTTTTGGGAGGGTACTTGCTGTACTTCGCGACCTTTGAAATCTAAAACTAAATTTCCAGCCTTGTCATAAACCTCTACTGAACCATCAGGTTTTTCTATTAATTTGCTACCATCATCAAAAGTAGTAGTCTTGATTCTTAGCTTAGCTCTTTCACCTTCGTCTGGATATGGTTCTGCAATTTGGGTTAATATTAAACCCTCTACTACATTTACACCCTCATGCTTAATTGTTTTGGTGCTTGAGTCAAATTGAAGATTGGGCAAAAGATTACCATTAAGGTCATAAACATAACCATTTTTTGGATCAACATATACTTTAATACCAGCTTGAGTTGTAAAGAACCCTGTGCCTGTTGGTATGGCTGGCTGAGTTGGAGCTGGTGTAACTTTTTCAACTTTCAACTCTTTTCCTTCTATTCTGAATTTAATTGCGCCAGCT
>CAZRRL010000117.1:0-3792 GCA_964602555.1 uncultured Methanosarcinales archaeon
CATTAGGTTCAGGAATTTTCTCTGGTTCGATTGTCTCAATATTTCCGGGCTTAGGACCTGCTCAAGCAGCTGTACTTGCTGGACAAATTGTAGGTAAAATTGATGTATTCAGTTATTTAATTTTAGTTGGAGGCATTAATACAGTCTCAATGATATTGTCATTAATTACGCTTTTCACAATTGAAAAAGCAAGAAATGGCTCAATTATTGTTGTTCAGCAATTATTGCAGAAAATAGATGTGAGCACATTAATATTGTTCTTAGCAGTTGCTTTGATTGCAGGAGCAATTGCAACCTTTCTTACCTTGTATGTAAGCAAAGTTTTCTCAACAATAATGAATAAGATTAATTATTCAGCTTTGAGCATTTCCATTATAGCATTTATTGCAGCAATGGTGTTATATTTTTCTGGTCTTATTGGTGTTTTGATTTTAGTTATAGCAACATTTATCGGGCTAATTCCAAATATTGTTGAAGTAAGCAGAAGCAACTCAATGGCTTGTTTGTTGATACCTATTATCCTATTGAATATCATCTAATTTTTAATATAAAAATAAAACAATAACATTTTTAAAATAAGTAATATTCCAAAATCTTTATGGAAGGCACAATAGTTCATTTCAGAGGAAGTAGAAGAGTAAAAAAAGGAAATCAAATGATTGTAAAAGTGGATAGTATTAATACTAAAGACAAAGCTTCAAGCTTGGTAGGAAAAAAAGTTACGTGGAAGACTTCTGCAGGCAAACAAATTAGTGGCCAAGTAACAGCTGTACATGGCAACTCTGGAGCTTTAAGAGTTAGGTTTGAAACTGGAATGCCTGGACAAAGTATTGGAAGCAAAGTGATGATTGAATAGTTTATTATTTCTTAACAAGTTATCTCTCTTTTTTTAGGTATATTACCCAAAAAGTTTTTGACTTTAGTTGATATATCTTCTATATGTTTTAACCCTCTTTCTTTAATTTTTTGTTGTAGGATAGAAAGTCTATGAGGACCAACATCAACAAATTCGAATCCGTCAGCTTGGTACTCTTTACTAAATTCTAGAAAATCTTTTTGATTTGCTACAAAAAGATTATACCAAAAAGGTATGCCATTAACGATGTCCTGTGTTAATTCACCACCGTATTTTGCTATTACATATCCAGGCTGAGACGAGATTGAAAGAACAATGTATTTACCATCTAAAGAATCTTCTACTTCTCCAAAAAATGTTATTGTTCCAAATAATTCTTGTTCTAGACTTTTAATTTTTATCACTTATTTTTAAATGTTAAAACTTAAGAATAGTAACACTTATATATAAATTTATTTAATAGAAATTATTTTCTGTTTACAAAAATTCTTTCTTTCATCTTCTTGACACAATGCTCTGCAACAATTTTTAGATTTATTATATCATATTCATTATATTCAATCAATAAATTCAAATAATAGTCATCTCCTGTTGCATGATACATTCTCCAGAGTGTTAAAGCATCTCCGCCATAAAATTTGTCAATAATTTGAGTTCTTTTGATTTCTAAACTCTTCTCAATATTTTTCAGCCCTCCTTTTAGCCCTAGCTTATTAGTTACTGATTTAACATCGAAATTTGGGATTTTTGGAATTAACCCAGGATATCTTTTTTCAATAAAAGGCAAATCAAATGACGCTCCATTAAAAGTAACAATTAATTTGTATTTCTGCAATTCTTTTTTTAATGAAGCATAATCAAAATTTATACCATTTATCATTATTTTTGTATTAATTCCATCATAAAGCCCAAAAATAGTTATGTCATCATTATTCTTGCTCAAACCAGTTGTTTCTATATCTAAAAATACAGAATCATCTTTAAAAAATTCATATAAGCGCCATGTTTCTGATTGTGGCAGTAAATCGATAAAGTATGATGAATCAAAATTGTAAAGTGCTTTTCTGGCATTCAAAATTTTTCTGTCATAATATAATTTTCTATGCCTTGACAAGCCTTTTATAGTATTTCTTTTCAGAAAGTTTTCCCAACTATAGACTCCATTCTTCCAGATATTTTGCTCAAGCTTATCACCAATTCTTTCTAAAAATATGAAGGTGTTGGTTATCATGTAACTAATTTTAGGATAAAATTTAAATACTGGTTAATCTAAATCCCTAATGACAGGTTGTCCCGCTACCTATTACGGCACTACGGCTTTACACTTTTCTAATATGGTAAGAATTTGCCCTTTAAATATTTCACACACAAATGTCCAGTGCTGTTATGAGAATTCTCATAGGAGTAGTTTGTGGTAAGAATTACAATATAGCATAAGGCTTCATCTTTAGCTTTAGAGCTTCTTCAATGTTCTTTTCGTCTTCCGAAGTAACATAAATGTGCTTTTTCTTATGTTTCTCATATTGCTTAATTTTTGTCTTCATTATTTTTTGGTATTCTTTAAGGTATTCATAAGGATGATGGTCTATGTAAAGGTCTAGTTTTGGAACATAGAATGATGCTCTAAAATCGTCTTTGTCAGCCCATGTAGCTACACTATTGTATTGAAACAATAAGTTGTTCTCAAACAGGAAATTTGCTATCATCATCTCTGCTTTTGTTTTTACAAGATGGCCAGTTTTTGTCCTGTAAATTGGCTCGGCATACTCACTTCTTTCCATCAGCTCTGATGCTTTAACCTGTATGCCTCTTTCCTTCTTTATTTCATCAAATAATAGGATTAATTCTTTATTTTCATAATTTTT
This sequence comes from uncultured Methanosarcinales archaeon, assembly GCA_964602555.1. Lineage (GTDB taxonomy): Archaea > Nanobdellota > Nanobdellia > Woesearchaeales > GW2011-AR4. The sequence goes on from CAZRRL010000117.1 coordinate 2,722, forward strand.
GTTTAAGTTTATCACATTATCAAATGATTGTACAGCTTCTTTTATCTTATTCATCAAAACTTCCATATGTCCTTTATTGTACCATGCTTCTACGTGATTTCCATCAATTTCTGCAGCTTGTGTAAAGCACTCGTGCGCTAGTTTAATGAAATTTTTCTTTCTATCCTCGTCTTTGTATTCTTCAATTTTTTTATCATCAATTTCAAAGTCTGTGTCCATTGGAATTCTGTAAGCGCCTGCTCTGTATCGACCTTCAACAAGCAATTTTTTCCTATAGAAAGTATTGCCTTTGCCCATCAAAGCTTTTACTTTATTTTCATCATCAGACACTTCAATTTGCAAAGCTTTGTTAAAATAGTTTATTGCCTCGTCAAAATTGTCAAGGTAAGAATAGCAAGCAGCAATATTGTAATTGCATTTAAACAAGAACTCTGCAGCATTCTTAAAAAGGTCTTGCTCATTTCCTTTGTAAGGATAGAATTCCAAAGCTTTGTTGTATTCTTCAATTGCAGTTGAGTATTGTTTTAGTTGAGCCAGCCTATCAGCTTCTCTTTTTATTTCCTCTGCTTTTCTCATCTCTTCAGTTTCTCTGAAAGACTCAAGCTTGTCTTGCTCTTTTTTTCTAGCCTGCAGTTTCCTCTTTTGGCTTGCAAAGAAATTCTTAATTCTGCTAATCACCATTTTGAAGTAATATTAACCTAATAGCAGATATTTAAATTTTTGGTTTTTTGAGAATTTTAGAATGAATGCACATAAAAATTAACCATTTCTCGGATCCTTCCAACCTTCTCCAAAAACAGCAAATCCAGTTGCTTTTGGAACATCAAGCTTTATTCCATTGCATTCTGCAATATCAATCGCTTTGGATACATAGCCGTTGCAATCTACAAACACTTCATCTTTACAAAAAACTAAGCTTTCATTTTGTTTACAAACAGCAGATGTGAAAGTGCTAAATTTATATTCTTCTGAATTTTTAATTTTGATTTCTTCATTGTTGATATTTGCAACTACAAAAACAAATGAATATATTATTGCAACTATTAATAAAAATATGATAACCACCCTCAT
>CAZRRL010000118.1:0-3412 GCA_964602555.1 uncultured Methanosarcinales archaeon
TTCCTATTGGCTCTGTTCTTCTTGCAGGCGACATAGGAAGTGGAAAATCAACAATATTGCTTGCAATTGAATTTGCAATCTTTGGCGCAAAGAAAGGAGAATTGCCAGCTTACACTTTGCTAAGGCACGGCAAAAAAGAAGGCAGTGTAGAGTTAAGAATGAAAATTGACAACAAAGACGTGATTATTAAAAGAACTTTGAAAAGAGGCAATAACGATATTAAGCAAGAAGCCGGCTATGTTATAATAAATGAAATAAAAAAGGAAGGTACTGCAGAAGAATTAAGAGCCATTGTTCTTGATTTGCTTGGTTATCCAAAAGATTTGGTGAAAAAAGGCAAAGATTTGATTTATAGATATACTGTTTATACACCTCAAGAAGAGATGAAGCAAATTTTATACGAAAATAAAGAAACAAGGCTTGATACTTTAAGAAAAGTCTTTAACATTGATAAATACAAAAGGGTAAAAGACAACTCTAAGGTTGTTTTGACTGTTTTGAGAGAGAAAAAAAGGCATTTTGAAGGCTTTATTCTTGATTTGGATTACAAAATAAGAGATTTGGATGAAAAAAAGAAGGAAGTTTTGGATATAGACAAAAAAATAAGTGAAATTTTGCCAAAAATTGATGAGGTAAGTAAACTTATCAATCAAAAAAAGATTTCTATGGACAGCCTAGACAAAGATTTTAAAGAATTAAACACCTTGAAAAAAGAACTAAGTGTTGCAGAGGCAAATATTGCAAATATGGTAGAGCAAAACAACAGGTTGAATGAAGAAATAAAGAAGTTTGATAAACAAATTGAAGAGCTAAAAAAAGCTGTGGAAAATAAGAACTTAGACGAGCTTGAACTTATAATAGAAAAAATCAGCAATAAAGAAAAAGAAATCAATGAAGCAGAAAATAACTACAAAACTACAATAAGAAAAATAAAAGAATTAGAGGTTAAGATAGAGCATTGCAGAGAAACAATAAGGAAAATACAAACATTAGAGCTTTGTCCGGTTTGCGAGCAAAAAGTTGACGAAAAACATAAACATGATGTTAGCTTAAGAGAAAACAGAAAATATGAGGAGTTGCTAGAGCAAATAAAACTCTGCAAAGATGAAGAAGCAAATTTGGAAAAAGTAAAATTAGTGTTGAAAAAAGAGCTTGATTCCTTGATGAAAGAACAAAATCATCTGAATATTTTAAAGATAAAATTTGAAAATCTAAACGAAAAAGTTAATGCAAAAGAAGAAAAATTAAGTTTAAAGGAAAAGATAAAGAAAAATATTGGCTTGTTGAATGCCAGAAGAGCAGAGCTTAATTCAAAAATTGATAAGTATGCTGAAGTAGAAGAAAAATATAATTTTGTTAGAAAAGAAATTGAAGAATTGCAGCCACAAGAAAGATTTTTAGAATTAGAAAAAAGGGGGTATGAAAAGGAAAAAGAGTCAATTATAAGATTTATTACAAATCTAGAAAAGGAAATAAGCGAAAAGCAAAAAGCCAAGGAAAAGCTTGTGTATCTATCTCAATTGATTAATTGGCTTGATGTGTTCTTTGTAAATCTTATGTCTACAATGGAGAAGCATGTAATGATTAATGTACATTCACAATTTGATGAACTATTTAAAAATTGGTTTGACATGTTGCTGGAAGATGAAGCTATAAATATTCGAGTTGATGAGGAGTTCACGCCAATAATTGAGCAAGACGGCTACGAAACTTACATTGAAAACTTAAGTGGTGGAGAGAGAACATCTGTTGCATTGTCTTACAGGCTTGCTTTGAATAAGGTTATAAATGATATTGTTGCTGAGATAAAAACAAAAGACATAATAATGCTTGACGAGCCGACAGATGGATTCAGCACAGAGCAATTGGACAAGATTAGAGATATCATAGAGCAATTAAATATAAAGCAAGTGATTATCGTTTCTCACGAGGGCAAGATAGAAAGCTTTGTTGAAAATGTAATAAGAGTGCAGAAGCAAGAGCATATTAGTGTGGTGATTTAGATGATTAGAAAAATTGCAGCATTAACAATTTTAACATCAACGTTTGGCTGTTCACAACCGCTTTTAATATCACCGCCACAGAATTTTGAAGACTTTTATCCAAAACCTGTTTGTTCTCCATCATACGACGCAACCAATGCAAAGCGAATAAAATCATTAATTCCAGAGCATAATCTTGACAATATTGTTGCAGAGTTTACTATATATTCTAGCTCTGATGTTTTTGATGGATATGGTACGCCAACAATTGTAAGTTATAATGTTAGAGCTTATAACTCAAGCTCAAATCATGCACAAAAGATAACTCCAAGTGATCCAAATCAAAAAGAAGAGTTTTTGCGAGAAGGTAAATTTAATGTTGTCGAGATTCGCGAGAATGACCAATCTAATAGCAAGCCATTAGCTTATATTTATAGAGCATGGACTTTTACTTATGTATTATTTGATTTAGAAAAATCTGATGGTCCTGAATTCGCGCTTTGTTTTAATTATTGGAACCCTGACTTAGTATTTGAAACAGCAAGAATGGTTCTAGAGAAAAGAATTTTTGGCACCCTGATAAAAGATGGCTTAATGCCTCCTTTTCTTTTAGGACCGCGGAAAATAGAATTTTAGTTTTAGACAAAGTTAGCATGGTGATTAGAATGCTTGCAGAGATTGTTTTGGCTTCTATAATTAGAGTAAATGCAACAAATCTACAAACTCAAGAATTTTATAATCCTATGCCCAATGTAATAATATCAACTAACTGCCCTACTCCAGAACAAGCTAAGTTATTACTTCCGAAATATGGTCTTGAAAATGCTGTTGCCGAGTTTGGCTCTTATTCTAGTTTAAAAGGGGAGCAAGGAAGTGATAGGATATTAGCTAGCACTCAATATAAAATTCGCGCTTATAATTCAAAATCAAATCATGGTAAAATTACCAAGCTTAAGGCCAAAGAAGTAGAAAAATTTCTACAAAGCGATAAATTTGATATTATTGAACTTTATGAAATGAATACTCTGCATCAATTCCACTCAAAACCATCTGCGATTATTTACATAGAAGAAAAAAATAAAACTTATGTAATATTTGATTTGGAAGGACAACATGGTTTGGCTGATGATAAATTTGATTATGTAGCGTGTACAAGAGATTGGTATCCAAAATTAGTACTTTTAACAGGCGATACAATTTTAATGAAAAGAGTGATAGATACTATTATTAGAAAAGAAGCAAAGCCACGTCAATTTTAAAAACGAAACCTTTAAAAATGGCACAGTATAAAGTGCATCATATATCAAAATGGCATACGTTGGGGGACAAAGGAGTCTTGAAACTGTTAAACAAGAGGATATGCTTAGGCAATGCCCTGACTGTGGCAGCAAAAATATAGAGTATGCTAACGAGGAATTCTACTGCAAGAA
>CAZRRL010000119.1:0-3366 GCA_964602555.1 uncultured Methanosarcinales archaeon
TCACATATAACTCTTAGTAGTATTATATCTTGCACATTTAGAACTCCCATTTCATTATATATATGCCCAATACTTCCAAAACATTTAGCTGCGCCTATGTTTTGTGCTCTTGCAACTGGTAAAATAAGAATCTTAAAAGTTTCCTCTTTAAATTTTAGTAAAATATTTTTGATAGGCACAAATGAAGGAACTTCATCTTCCTTTTTGTAGATTTGTTGCAATTCTATTAGATATTTTCCCACAATTCGTATATTATCTTTAGTAAGTATTTGTTCAACACTTGGTAGACCATTTAAAAGTATAGCAATTGCTTTTTCTGGAGCAAATTGGACTAAGTCTGCTATTTCTGATAAACCATAGTTTTTGATGATGTGACTAATGCTAAAGTCTTCCTGACTTATTATAAAAATTAATCGTTCATCCTTTGTAGAGTCTACTATTTTTGCGAGATTTACTCCTACATTCAGTAACCCATGGTTATATATTGCTTCTTTGTAATTTGGTAAACTAGAAAATATAGCTTTCCTGTACCCAGGTTTTGTAACTTTAGCTATATGTTCTATCTCGTCCCAGTGTAAGATAAAATAAACTCCTAATTCATAATATGCATGTAAGGGAAAACCCCATTCAATCAATTTATTTTCTTTTTCTAGATTTCCAATAGGTAATCTATTTTCGTTAAGTAATAGCTCTTTGTACTGGCTTTCACACATACTAATTTCATCAATAATTCTCTCTTCAATAGATAAGAGTTGACCTTCTATTTTCAAGTATCTAATAAAATCACCTATAAAAAAATGTAAAACTCCAATATCTGCATCAGCATAAGTATCAATGAATTGAATTTGCTTGTGAATAATTTCTGAAATTTTTATTAAATTGTTATTTTCATCCTTCAATAAATCAGAGAATTTAATACGATAATCGCGCCCAATTGTCGTCTTATTAATTTTATCTCGTATAACTAAAGAATATTTCTTTACTTCTCTTAATTTATCTTGTTCATCGGATTCTAACTCTTTAACAATTCTAATATTTCGTTTTAGCTTTTTTAAATCCCACTTAGTATCCCAATTTTCAAGAAAAAGTTTTACTTGTTTTACTTTTTCATGCCAATCCTCTTCGAGCTTTTTTATGTCCTCAATAGCTATTCTTAACTCTTCATCAAGTTCTTGCAGTTGAGTGGCTAATTCTTCGCTTCCAAATAGATTCTTTATTACATCACTCATTTATTTTATATTTTTTTAATCTTTTTGTTTAATCATGCGTATACCAAAATATTAGCTTATTTTTTTCTTTTTTATCAAGCCTGCAAAATCCAAATCTTGTGAATTGAACAATATCATTTACTTTCAAATTTTTAACCAATGGCTCAGCTAAGCCTTTTTTTACCTCCTTGTTTGGCATTAAAACCTCTACCTTAACTAAATCTTTCTGAACAGGCAACCAGTGAATAATTTTATCGCCATTTTTTTTGTATTTTTCATACTCCAATGAATCAAAAATAAAACTATTTTTCTTCTTTGTAAAATTTAAACAATCCATTAACCTGTATAATTTTCCGTCCTTAAATTCTTTAAAATCTTTTTCTGTTACATAAAATCTGTCCTTTGTCTTAAACTTTCTAGAGCCTCTTTCTTTAAATTCTGGATGCAGTTTTAGTTCAGCAACTTGTTCAGGCGCGTTATAGACTTTGATTTCTTTTGGATTTTCAACGAAAAAATAGCGATTGCATCTTGAGTCAAGCATTCTTCTATTGTGCACTATTAGGTCGTCCCATGTCAAAACAGATTCTGTTTTTGTTAAGCCAGTTGAAAGAACAAAGTTCTTTATGGCTTCTGGCAAAAAGCCCCTTCTTCTTAATGCAACTAATGTTGTTAATGAAGGATCATCCCAACCTATTAGCTCTTTTTTCTTGACTTTTTCCCTTATTATTCTGCCAGAGCTTTCTACTCCCTCAAGATTAAAGCGGGCAAATTCATATATCTTTGTTTCCCTAAAGTCAGCAAGTGTCTGTATTAGTCTTTGCAGCTCATTTCTCAGCTCAAATTCTTTGCTTCTCAAGCGATGAGTTACTCCTTCTAAGCCATCCATTATAGCGCTTTCAAAGTCATAATTCGGCCAAACCCTGTACTTCTTCTTAGTTCTTGGATGAGGCTCATCTATTATTCTGAATATGACAGGATCTCTTAACGTTGTATTAGGGCTTTGCATATGACCTTTAAGCCTCAATACATACTTTCCAGCTTTTGCTTTGAACATTTCTTGCCATTTTGCCAAGTTATTTTCAATTTGGTTGTATCGGCATTGACACTCAACACCTTTTTGCCTGTTCTCCTTTATTGTCTCTTGATTGCAAGAGCAAATATAAGCATGAGTATCCTTTATTATTTTTTCAGCATATTTGTAGAATTCTTCCATAAAGTCAGATGCATAATCTATCTTGTCAGGCTTAATACCAAGCCATTGATAGTTGTCCATGTGGATTTTATAGAATTCTTCATCTGCAAGCTCTGGATTTGTGTCCTCAAACCTTAAGAAGAATGTGCCATTGTAGCGCTTTGCAAGCTCATAGTTGACAATTATTGCTTTTGCATGCCCTACATGAGGGTATTTGCTTGGCTCAGGCGGAAATGCTGTTACTATTCTTTGACCTTCTCTTATGCCAATAAACTCAAAAATGTCCTTTTCTTTAGCTTCGTCTTTCTTTTCTAATAGTTCTGGCGCTAGCTCCTGCAGTTTTTTCTCTTGCTTTTCCAATGACAGCTTGTTAATTTCTTTTATTATTTTTGCAATTTCTTTGCTTATTTCCTTTGCTTTGTCTTTTAATTCAGAATTTTCAGCAAGAACTTTGCCTATAACAGCCCCTGGATTAGCTTTGCCTTTGTACTTAATTGCATTTTGCAAGGCATATTTCAATATTTTAGCTTTAAGATTTTCATCCATGTTTCAGAGTAAAATCGAAAGCATACTCAGTGACTTGTGAGCGAGTGAAACGAGTTCATTTGCATTCGACTGCTCATAGCTTTCTATTTCATGCTTAGCAAAAATAGAAAGTTATTTAAATAACTTATGATACAAAAATTGATTACACAAAGGCTAAAGGGGTTGTTTTTTAGTTTTCTCCCTTTTTATTTTTGGGGCTTTATGGGAAGAAAAACTTCTACAATACCAAAAGCATCTGTTGCTAGAATTTTGATAAAAGCAGGCGCTAAACGAGTTTCTCAGGATGCTGTTGACACTTTTACAGATGTTCTTACAGATATTGCAGTTAAGATTTCTTCAAAAGCAGCGCAGATAGCCAAGCACACTGGCAGAAAAACAGTTCATGAAGGAGATATCAAGTTAGCTGCGAAGTAAAGATTA
>CAZRRL010000120.1:0-3230 GCA_964602555.1 uncultured Methanosarcinales archaeon
CAATCAACAATAAGATAATGAGTAATCCAAATTATTTTTTTAATCCTAAAAAGTCCCTAGTTAAATTTGATGATCAAAAAATAAAGAAAGTCCCTAGTCTATATTTTCTAATGAACAAGCCATCCGGCTATTTGTCTCAAAAATCCCCGAATGAAAAGTCAATTTATCATTTATTGGAGAAACTAAACCTTCCTGATAGCCATGGTAAATCCTTATCGGCAGTAGGGCGTTTAGATAAAGATACAGAAGGCTTATTGATATTGACAAATGACGGCAAATTTTCAAATATTATAATGCATCCTAAAAATAAAATCATAAAGAAATATTACGCAGTTCTTGATAAGCCAGCTGAAATAAGCAAAATAAAAATACTCGAAAAAGGAATAGAAATAAACATTGGCAATGAAAAACACAAGACAAAGCCGTGCAAAATCAAAATAATTGAAAAGAAGGAGGTGTACATCTCAATTTCAGAAGGCAAGAAAAGGCAGATAAGAAAAATGTTTGAAGCAATTGGAAACAAAATCATTTATTTAAGAAGAGTTTCTATCGGTGGATTGCAGTTGGGAAATCTAAAGGTAGGCGAAATCAAGCAGATTACAAAAGACGAAATAATGGAAAAATTTAATCCCTAATTCTTTCAGTAATGTCAAAAAAGCCAAGATTTATTATTGAATTGTGGCGTTTTTTTGAGCATGTTCGGAAACTTTTAGAATTTTAAACAATAGTAAAAATTTCCGACACGTTTATAAATTAACTTCATTTCTGTTTCTTTATAGCGGGATAGGGCTTTTGCGGCCTTAACTGACCGTAGACCTAAGAGCCAGGAGTGCCCGATGATTTTGTCAGGTTTCTGGCATAATCGGATGGCTCATACGGCGTGTCTGCCTTAGACACCCATATTAGTCGAAAGCTAAGGGCATAGGTCGGAAGTTCAAAATGAGTTAATCTCAGGGAAGTCTTCCTCCCGCTATCAATTTCCCAAACATTTTTATAACTAAACTCTAATTCTATTTTTATAAAAAGGTGTTTTAATGTTAATCTGTGGGGTTGATGAAGCGGGTCGTGGTCCGGTAATAGGTCCTCTAGTTATGTGCGGCTTGTTGATAAAAGAAGATGATGAAAAAGAATTAATCAGATTAAAAGTCAAAGACTCCAAACTATTAACAAGGAATAGAAGAGAATTTTTGTTTGACAAAATAAAAGAAATTTCTCAGAAATATAAAATTATAGTAATTGAGCCAAACGAAATTGATAAGGCTGTTCATAACCATGATGGATTAAACCTAAACAGACTTGAAGCAAGAAAATCTGCAGAAATTCTCAATGAATTAAATCCTAATAAAGCAATAATAGATGCTCCAAGCAACAATATAAAAAATTATAAAAAATATTTATTAAGATTCGTTAAAAATAAAGATATTGAAATAATTTTAGAGCATAAAGCTGATGTCAATTATCCTGTCGTAAGTGCCGCATCTATACTTGCAAAAGTAACTAGAGACAATGAAATAGAAAAACTAAAAAAGAATATTGGCATTGACTTTGGCTCTGGCTACATGGCAGACCCTAAGACAGTTGAATTTTTGAAAAATAATTTTGAAAATTACCCAGAATTATTCAGGAAAAGCTGGTTCCCTTACAAAGACCTCATCAATCAAAAATTTCAAAAAAGTCTTTCAGATTTTACACAATTTCTCAAGGAAGAAAAAAAACATAAAAGTCACACAATAGAAGATTTGAAAAAGCTTGAAGATTTTGGTTTTCATTTCGAAAAGCCGAAATCAGAATACGAACTTGTAATAATGAAAGGGCCTGCTACTGTTATTCTTTACAAAAATGGAAAGTTGCTTATACAGGGCAAAGAAGATGTAAAGAAAAATGTCACGAAACTATTAGGTATTTCTGTTTAATGCAATAAATTGGCGAGGCAAAATTTAATGGCAGAAGAATTTTGCCGAGCTGTAAAATGTTGTCGCGAAGCGACGGATTGGAAAATCAAAATATTTATAACAACTTTTTCGAAACCTTTAAATAAAAAATAAAACCCAAATTTCTAAATGCACGACATAATTAAAAAAGACATACTTGCTGTTTTGACGGAATTGATTGAAATTCTAAAAGTCAAAGAAGAAAGTGATATTGTAGATATAAGAGAATTAAGCAATCATGTAATACATAACGCAAGCGTTTTTCAAGATGAAGATAGCATATCTGTTGCCATATTAATCTATTCATTGTCAAAAATTATAGAAAGAAAGCAAAGAGATTTGGATTACAATAAAGTTTTGAGTATGTTAGGTTTATGCACTACAAAATTAAAAGATAACGATGACGAAGGATTTAGAAAATCTATAAAAAATATATTCAACTTTATAAGAACAATTGACGAAAAACTAAGATTGTACATTCATGAAGTCGTAAATCAAGCACAAATAAAAAAAGGGTGCAAGCTATGTGAGCATGGCATTTCTGTTGCAAGAGCTGCCGAAGTGCTAGGCATTTCGCAATGGGAATTAATGCATTACATTGGCAAAACAACTTTAATAGATCAATTTAGCGAACCTGTTAATGTTGCGCACAGATTAAAGATTGCAAGGAGCTTATTCTCATGAAATCATTAATTTTTGACGCAGGTCCAATAATTAGTTTAGCAACAAACAACCTTTTATGGATTATTGAGCCTCTGAAAAAAGAATTCAAAGGAGAATTTTATGTTACAGATGCTGTAAAGCGTGAGTTAGTTGATAGACCATTAGAAACAAAAAAATTCAAGTTTGAGGCTATACAAGTTGAAAGGTTAATAGAAGTGGGAGCATTAAAAATTATAGATAACAGCTTTGTAAGAGAACAAACTCCTAAATTGTTAAGCATTGCAAATGAAATTTTTAGAGCATATAACAACTACATAAAAATTGTGCACTTTGCAGAAATGTCTGTTATTGCAGCTGCACTCAATTTAAACTCTGATGCTATTGTGATTGATGAAAAAACAACAAGGTTTTTGATAGAAAACCCAAGAATGATTGTTGAAATTCTGAGAAAAACTCTGCACACACCAATTTATATAAACGAAAATAATTTAAAAGAGTTTAAAAACATTGTTAATAACATAAAAACAATACGCTCAATTGAGTTAGTCACTATTGCTTACGAGCATGGCTTGTTGGACAATTACATAACAAAAATACCTGATGCAAGAAAAAACTTGTTGGAAAGTGTTTTATGGG
>CAZRRL010000121.1:0-3145 GCA_964602555.1 uncultured Methanosarcinales archaeon
TACACCAACTATGCCGCACATTTTATTAGTAAATTTTTATATTTTATAAATTAGACAAATAATCTGCACCCACCTTAATTAATAAAAAGTGCATCTCAAAAAGAGGGTAAAGAGATGCACTTGGAGTTATTTATAAGATGAGAAATAATAGGAGAGTATATCTTATTTATATATCTTATTAAAAGATTTGTAATACCATTATAAAAAAATTTATAATACTCTTGTATAATCTCTCGCCATTTTTATATAGGGTGTAAGTAGTGGATCATTGTTAAAAACTCTTCTAAACTCTGTTATGACTTCATTTCTCTCAAATATTGAAGCTATGTCATAGTAATATTTCATTTTAGCTGCCCTAGTATTGAGCCTATTAATTACCCTTAAGAATTCCTCTTCTGATATAACTTCGTCTAATTTACTTTTGCCTAAAGCGTGAAGGAACGATTTGTAAAGTTCTCTCGATTCAAATAGCATAAACCTAGGGTCATCATAAACCAAAATTTCTGAATCTCTACTTAGTTTTTCCAGTGAATCACTTTGAAGCGAATAAAAAACATCATTTATCACTCCACGTGATTCGTGGCCTAATTTTTTTAATGCTTTTGTTACAGAATCTGCTACTCTACTACGAGTCACTTCATATACAAGTTCTATTTCAATAATGCTTGAATCTAAACTTTCCTCTGACTTGTGTACAAATCCACTTATGAATTCAGCGAATTGTCTACCGACTAAAAGAATGACCATATCGTTGCCCAATAAGTCCTTTACTTTTTCTTTAGTTATAATTTCAAGCATTTTACTTCGGTTATAAACACCAGATTATAAAACTTATTCAGAGCCATAACATTCATAAATATACAATTTATAACACCATTAAAAAAATATTTATAGTAGTTCTGCTTTTCTTAGCTTATGTTCATAATAAACAAGCAAAAAAATGAAGTTTATTCATTGCCGGCTAAAGAAATAAGCGCAGAGCATGCAAAATGTGTTAGCTCTGCATTAGCACAAAAAATACTTCATCTACTAGCAAAAGAAGCAATGTATCCAATAGATATAGCAAAAGCCTTAAAAGTTCACGAGCAAAAAATTTATTATCACATAAGAAACCTTGAAAAGGCTGGCATTATTAAAGTTGTTAAAAAAGAAACGAAACAAGGAGCTATAGCCAATTTCTATGCTTTGACAGAACCTGCTTTTATCATTAAATTTAAAGATTTTGAAACAACAAGCAAAATAGCTCAGATAAGAAATGAGTCAGAGTTTTTAGAGCCATTTATAAAAGAAGGTCAGCTTGATGCTTTAATTATTGTTGGTTCGCCTGACCCGCATGGTCCTGATAAAGCAAGAAGCAGAGATGGCTACTATGGAATGGACCTTGCTTTATTTTTAGGTACATTTCTTAACTATGTCCCAAAGTTTAATGTTAAGTTAGATACAGAAGTAAGGGATGAGGATTTGCAAAACAACCTGATTCTCATAGGCGGGCCTGTTGTCAACAAGGTTGTTGAGAAAGTTAATTCAAAGCTACCGATAAGGTTTGAAGAAAGCAACATAAAATCAACAATATCAAATGAAACTTATCCACAGGATGAATGTGGTCTTATTGTCAAGACAAGAAGTCCTTTTAACAAAGATAAATATGTCCTAGTTGTTGCTGGAAAAAGATTTAGCGGCACTAGAGCTGCAATCATTGCATTTCTAAAAGATTTCAAGAAAATAACAAACGGCAATGTTCATAATTCAAGCATCAAAGCAAAAATTGTTGAAGGTATTGATTTAGATTCTGATGGAATAATTGATGATATAGAGTTTAGAGAATGAGTTTTTTAAAAATTATTTTTATTTAATGCGCTATGAAATATAAAAATAAATAACAAAAATAATAATGCTTGCATTTACAAAAACAATGCTAAATTATAATGAAAAAATATTTTAATACGCCTTCGGCAAAATCTAGGCTCGCTCATTAGCTCGCCTATTTATATCAAAATGGTTAAAAAAGAAATCCGCGTCATTGGAATTGACGATTCACCTTTCAACAAGTTCAAGGACAAAAAAATCCTTGTTGTTGGCGTTGTGATGAGAGGTGGCTCTTGGATTGATGGAGTTTTGTCAACAAAAGTAACTGTTGACGGGAATGATTCGACAAGGCAAATTGCAGAGATGATAAACAAGTGCAAATTCAAGCCGCAATTGCAATGCATTTTCTTGAATGGAATCGCAGTTGGCGGTTTTAATGTGGTTGATGTGAAAGAATTGAGCAAAAAAACAAAATTGCCAGTAATTATAATAATAAGAAGACAACCAGACATAAAAAACATTAAAAAAACATTAATTAAAATAAACAAAAAAAATAAAATAAAATTAATAGAAAAAGCTGGAAATGTTGCAAAAGTTGATGATATATTCATTCAGTTGACAGGCATTGATTTAGAAGATGCAAAAAAAATTCTTAAGGTTGTATGCACAAGAAGTAATATACCAGAATCGTTGAGACTTGCTCATATAATAGCATCTGGAATAGCCTTGGGTGAAAGCAGAGGAAGGGCTTAAAACATTAACTTTAAAATTCTCATTATAACAACTTAAGTAAATCTTCCAAGCCTAATTCAGCTTGCCTCATAATATTCTTCAGTGTTCCTTTAGCAAGTTCTTTGTGTAAAGGAACGGGGTATTGTTATCTTGCCTTTTCCTGTCTGTTTATTGAGAATTGCATGACTACCTCTAGTTCTCACATGTTCATAACCAATCTTAGAAAGTGCCTTAACAACATCAATACCAGGTACTACTGGTAGCTTAGGCATCTTTAGTAACTTCTACAACTGAAAACAGAGGGGGTTCGTTGCTTAATAAATCTTCATACTTTTCTGGTTGCTCTTCTAGATAAAGTTCAACAGCCTCTTTGATGTTTGCCATAGCCTCATCAGTATCTTTACCTTGACTTGCAATGCCTAAGCTCGGACAATGAGCAACAAATACAGGACTTCCATCGCTTAATTTCTCTTTGTTTATTACTATTTCTATGAAGTATTTCTTTTCCATAAGCTTATGATATATCCTCAAATTTTTAAATCTTTGTATTTTTGGTAATTTCAAGTTAAGTGGGAAACAGATTTAATCTTCTTTCTCTTAAATAAAA
>CAZRRL010000122.1:0-3098 GCA_964602555.1 uncultured Methanosarcinales archaeon
CCAATGCTGTTGTAAACTCAATCAAATATCTTCCTATTTCTTTTCCTGACTTAAAGTATAAGAATTCTGCTGTAATATCATCGTCATTTTCTGTATACATTACAAAACCTGTATCTAATGCAGTTTCTGTTCCTGGTCCTAAGAGGTAGAAATATTGGTTAAAAGGCGATGTAACTTTATTGTTTGTTACAGAGCCAGCTGCTAATGCTTTCAAATTACTTTTATCAATATAAGCAGTAATATTCCTCAACGTTTCTACGTTATCACCTGTTGAGAGGTCTTCACTTAATTCAAGATGATTTGATGTAGAAACTAACCACGCATCACCTTCAACTGCAACATCTCCAGCAGTTGTGGTTGTCACTTTCTTTGTTGCTGCAAACTGCAAACTGGAAATAATATCAGAGATGCCAATAACATCTTCTGCAGCTGCTTTATCACCTACAACTAGAACTCCGCTAAATTTACCGTCTTTTATAAATGGTGTTGGAAAATTAGCCAGATCCACTGCTCCAAATACTGACGAGCCCACCATAATGGCTCCTGTACCTAATGCAATTATTCTTTTAATAGCTTTTTGAAATCTCATTTTATAAACACCTCCAAGTGTTTTTTTGTTATTGTGAGCATAATATTTTATATTATACTCCCTAGCAACGCCTCTAAAGCGTCCTTATCTAATTGATTTATAATTATCCATATTTAAAGCTTTTGATATTATTACATACTAAAAAATATATATTTTAGTATATAATTGGCGTTTTTATATATGAAAATAATGTGATTGTTATAGGCTTTATTATTTGTTTTGTTATTTGTCAAAAACCACAAATCAGATTAATGGTATGATTTTTTTTTGCCGACTTATTTAGTGGTTTTTGACGCTCAGAATTCCTACGAATTATTGGTAGTTTTCGAGCACAACAGATTCCACTTGAACCACCCGTTAGTAAATGAGTGGAATTCTGTTGTTTCAATATTATAAGAGATAGTTATGACAGCAACTGGGTATCAAACAACATTTAAATATGAAAACAAAAAACATAGAACACATGACTAATCAAACAATTTCGCTTTGCATGATAACAAAGAATGAAGAAAAAAACCTAGCTAATTGCCTTAGCTCTGTAAAAGAGCTAGTTGATGAAATAATAATCGTAGATACTGGCAGCACAGACAAAACAAAAGAGATTGCAAAGAAATTTAATGCTAAAATTATTGACTTTAAATGGGTAGATGACTTTAGCGCTGCAAGAAATGAGAGCTTGAGGCACGCTACAAAGCAATGGATTCTTGTGCTTGATGCTGATGAAGTTATAGCAAAAGAAGATTTAAGCAAATTAAAAGAGTTAGTTAATGACAAAGAAAACGACGCATTTCTATTGCTCCAAAAAAATTACACTAATGATACTTCAATTGCAGGGTTTGTTAATGAAGAGCATAAAAAAGAAAACAAAAGCTATGCTGGTTGGTATGGCTCACTTATCGTCAGGCTTTTTAGAAATAAAAAAGGGTACGATTTTGAAGGTACTGTTCATGAGCTAGTCGAGCATTCTATAGAATCAAAGAAAGGAAAAATTGCAGCAACGAACATTGCCATAGGTAATTACGGAAATGCTGATGGTGACATTGCCAATAAAAAGAAACAATATTATCTTGAACTTTGCAAAAAGAAAGTCAAACAAAATCCCAATGCATTTTCCTACTATGAGTTAGGGGTTTTGTATAAAGAAAATAAAAAATATGACGATGCAATAAAATCTTTTAAAGAAGCTATAAAGCTGAATCCAAAGCATAGCATGGCTCTATACGAGCTAGGCATTATACATGAGCAACAAAAGAATTATGACGACGCAATAAAGTATTACACTGAATCTTTAAGGGTTAAAGAAAATAGCGAAGCATTCCAAAGCCTAGGCATTTGTTACTTTAAAAAAGGTATGTTGAAAGAGGCTTATAGGAATCTTGTAAAAGCTATGTTGTTAAACCCAAACAAGTTCACTATTTATAATAGCATAGGTGCTGTATTGGAAAAAAGTGGAAATTACGATTCAGCAATACAAATGCTTGAGATTGCCACTAAATTAAATCCAAAAAATATTATTGGCTTCTACAATCTTGGCATAGCTTTTGATAAAAAAGGAGATTTTGGTAATGCAATAATCAACTATGAAAAGGCAATTGAGCTTGGACATAAAAAAAGCGATGAAATCAAGAAAAGGATTAAGCAGCTAAAAGGAATAATTGCCAATGTCCCAAGCTATAAGTATGGTTTTAAGATGGGTGGTTAAAAACTTAGTAATATTTATCTAATTCATTTTACTCAATTTTATGTATGAAAACTAAAAAAGAAACGTGACGATATATTTGAAAAAGCTTTTGGCATTTGGAAAGATGCTGATATTAAAGATTTGATAGAGTATGTTAAAAATATAAGAAAAGAGTGGGAAATAAGAAGAAAAAGATTGGGAATTAAATAATTTGTTTTAATTCCAAGAACTTTACCCTCCCAAAATTTTATAGAAAGTATCAAATATTGGCATATCAGTTACTGCAAGGTGATAATGTATGTTTAGTTTATTGCAAACCTCTTCTATTTTCGCACAATGCTCATCAAGCTTTTGCTGGTATTCCATTCTCAATCTTGGGCTTATAAAAGTTCGCAACATTCCTTTTGTTTCGCTATCAACTAGCTTCATGTCACCTTCCATTTTCAATTCTTTCTCAACTCTATCAAGAACTTGTACTATCTTTATTTCATGATCACCTAGCAAATAGAATGCTTCTCTTATTTCATCAATATTAACCAAAAAGTCTGACGCAAGCACAAGCATTGACCTGCTACCAATAACTTTTTTATACTGCCTTATTGTATCGAGAAGCTTTGAATAACCTTTTGGTTTTATCGAGTTTAGATGCTGCACCATTGATGCAAGATGACTCATGCCTCTTTTTGGCTGGAAAATTTCCAATGAATCTGCAAAAGTTGAAAACTGAAATCTTTCATTATCTTTCAAGGCGAGGTATGCAAACCCTACACTAATCATTGATGCATAATCAAACTTGCTTATTGGCTTGCCAAAACCCATTGAAGCGCT
>CAZRRL010000123.1:0-3072 GCA_964602555.1 uncultured Methanosarcinales archaeon
AAAAAGGTGAGGAAATGGGATATTATACTGAGTATTTTTCTACGATATTTAAAGGCGTCAGGATGACTGCTATGAAGGAGCGATGGGAAACAAGAAGAGTGGTAAATAACTTGAAAAAGTCGGATCATACGCTTTATAAGACTTTGTTTGAGGATATTGAACAAAAGCATAGGGTTACTAAAGCACTAAAAGAAGAGGATAGTTTATTGAAGAATTTGCAAAAAGCTGCTGAAAATGGTGATAAACTTATTTTTAATGTTACAACTGAAGAGATGACCCTTCTCAAGACTGTTGAAAAAATTTTGATCGAACTTGAAAAGTTTCCTGATTCGAAAGACAAAAATGTTATTGCAGTTGAAAGAGAGTTTGTATTAGCTGTTTTGCACGCTCTACAAAAAGCAGAGGCTTTAAACTATCAGGAATTTAAATGGGTAAGAAACATTGTTGCATTATCTGAAGATAGAGATGCAAGCAAATTCATGCAGGCTGTGAGATTAACTTTCCAGAAAAAAGATATGCAGACCTTACTTGCAAAATTTGCAACAAGGATGGAAATAAGAAGAATAAAAACAGATTTGATAAAGCTAGGAAAAGTGCCTGCTAGTATAAGGAAAATAGGCCAAAGACTTACAAGTAAAAAACAAAATGAAAGAATCAAAGATATTGTTGATGAATTTTATGTTGATGTAGCTAACATTAAAAGATATCTTTTCGATGCTTTCCACGAGACTTTTCTTTTAATGAAGCGTGATTCTATTTTTTTGATGAAAATATTGAATGATTTAAATAATTTGTTTAATTTCAATCTAAAATGGATAAATCAACATTTTATGCCTCAACAATCAGTAAAGGAAAAGAATGATAGAATTTTCGAGATAGAAAAGAAAATAGCAAAACAATTCCATATAATGGCTCAAGCATTCAATATAATGTTAAGAAAAATGAGAGACTTAGAGAAAATAACTTATAGAGACGCTGCTAAATTTGGTATTGCATAAAAAGAGGTACTAAAATGATGCAGATGCGTGACTGGATTTCTGGATTAGTAGGCTTAGTGTTATTCTTGTTTGGTTTACTACCTATGCTTGGTTATTTAACTTTCTTGAATGATTTGCCTGCTTCTTTGCTGATTTGGATAATTTCAGCAGCTGGTTTTTATCTTGCTATTAACTCTATAATAGAAATAACAAACAGCAACATTGTTGGATGGTGGTCTTTTGGAGTTGCAATAGCTGTTTTGCTAATTGGCTTGTTTCCATTACTGCATAGCTTTGGAATTGGTCCAGCATGGTTTCAGTTTAATTGGCTTAATAGAAAAGCATATAGTGTTATTTTTATCATAGAAGGTATTTTCTTGATGATAGCAACTTTTGCTATGGAGTTGTAACTGCACAGAATGGGTTTGGAATGCCTGTGTAATTAACCCATAAGTAAGCTAATACTAAGCCAATCAAAAGTCCAATTAAAAACATCCATCCTGGATGAGCTCCATATCCTTTCTTAAATTTTAAAAATTTCATATTACTTTCTCCTTTTATTTACAGAACGGGAACGGAATAGCAATTATTTGTTTTGCCCACAAAATAGTCACAATAACCCCTAAAATAAATGCAATAGTAAACATTATTGCTGGGTGTGTCACAATTCCTTTTTTGCTCTTGAATATTCTCATATTATCACCTTTTTTGCTTTATAGCTTTATTAGCTTAAATCCTAAAAAAGCCTATATATAAACATTTCGGAAATTTTCATTTCCGAGACCCGAAAATCTTCGATTCCGCGAAAATTCATTGAATTTTCGGTATCAAGAAAAGCTTTGCTTTTCTCTGGTTTCGTGGTTTCTATTTTAAACGGGCCAGGGAGGATTTGAACCCCCGACCTTCAGCTAGCTTCATAAATAGAAGGCTGCCGCTCTTTTTGGCTTTTGAGGTATCCAACTGAGCTACTGGCCCATATAAGAAAGAATGATGGCAATTGTTTATAAAAGTTATTGATGTGGCTATTGATAAATCAATTCACTCTTATGCATCATTATATAATCTTTAAAATTATTAACAAACTTAGGCATCATATTTAATGTATGATGTTCTGCCTCAACAAATGGTTTTATTTTTATATTTTCAATTTTTTCTCCAACAATTCTTATGTTTTCTTCATTAAACAAAAAATCCTTTCTTTTTCTAGCATAATAGACAGTTGGCAGGTTTTCAACATTTAACCCAGCTAATCTGCACATTACATAATCCAAAGCAACTGCATCGCTAGACGCTGCCAGTAAACCAGCAAATTTTGCTACGCCGTTAGTTGGTCCGTTGCCTTCCATTCCATAAACTCCGTCAATAATGTTTAACACAACCTTTTTTCTTAGCAAAGAATAAAGGTCAAGCAGCATATTCGCAAAATATTCCATGTTGGAATACTTTAGGTGGTAAAAGCCACGCTTTGGCCCTGGCATCATGCTGTATAAGTTTTTAACAGCTCCTGTGAAATAAAGCTGAGAATGTGTTTTTAGTTTCGGAATATTTATTATTGCATCAACTTCACTGAAATAGTGAGTCAAAGAGAATTCTTTAACCATCAGTCCATTTTTGTAAAAATCTTTTATTTTTCTATCAAAAACAGCAATTCTAACATTTTGTTTTTTGCAAACATCATAAATCCCAGAAAGCTTCATTGCTTTTATTGTATCATCAACAAAAGGGTTGTCTCCAACAAAAACATCACAGCTTTGCCTTTTTAAAATTTTTATTAATGATTCAATAAGTGCAGGGTTAGTTGTTGCGCATGAGTCCGGCTTCGCAGCTTTTACAAGATTAGGCTTAAGAAGTATTTTTTGACCTTTTTTTATAAAATTTTGAATTCCTCCTAGATTTAAAATAAGTTTTTTGATTGCTAAATCAACATCTTCCTGATTATAGGAATTACAATTTTGTAAGCTAACTAAATGCACCATAAAAAAATAAATTTTTTTGTTGTTTAAATAATTTATTATCAGTTGCTATTGTAAAATAACTTCGTCCCAAGAACCAGTCCACATTGTGCAGTGCTTTTTGCCTTCCCAATAGTACCAGC
>CAZRRL010000124.1:0-3059 GCA_964602555.1 uncultured Methanosarcinales archaeon
GAAGCAAAATCACCATAGTAAATGCCTGAAAAGAGTCTTGAAAGCAAACCATCTCCTTTTGTATGAACTTCCTCAACATCAACTCTGCTGGATATTATCTCTTTTGTTATATCCATTCTTTTTTTTATTCTTTCATTGTCTTCTTTGTCCCTTATAATGATTGCAATAAAGTTTTCCTTCTTCATTGTCTGATAGCCAACAATTTCGTTATGGTTCATTTCAGAAAATACATGGTGAAAAGCTGCAACTTTGCTGTTTTCATTAAACTGGGTTTTCCATCGATATGCAACTGGGCTTAATAATTCTGAAGCGTAGATTAAAGGAGTTTTATTTTGTATTTTTTTAGCCAGTTTTTCACCAAAAGTTTTGAAATCCTGTGTATTTGACAAAACATCTAGCATTTCACTAATCTCTTTATTTTTTACATCAATAATGTTTGAATTAACTAAAACACCGAGCATAGGAAAGAACAAGTAACCAAGTGCAGCTCTTGGCTGCAAACCACTTGGAATTTTAATGACTTTTTTTGCTAGTTGTCCAAGAGAGCCACCGCTTGTAATAGCAATAATATTTGCTTTCTTCTTTGTTGCATCTTCAAAAGCCGATATCGTTTCTTCTGTGTTGCCAGAATAAGAAACCGCAAAAAATAAAGTGTTTTCATTAACAAAGCTTGGCACTTTATAATCGCGAATAACAAAGCTTGGCAATTTTGAATTATGTATATAGGCCTTTAATAAATCGCCGCCAACAGCAGAGCCGCCCATGCCAGCGACAACAATCTTATCTATTTTTCCAGAAACCGACATGCCTTTTGGCAGCTCTAAAGCTGTTTCGCATTGGTGTGGAAACCCTTCAATTACTTTAAGCATATTGGAATTGTCTATTGGCATTTGTTCTTGGAATTTTAATAAAATTCATTTCTATTTAAATATTGCTGGTTTAGGAAATACATAATAGTGATCTACATATTGTTGACGCTGTCTTTCATGAGGCATGTTACAAAGTCGAATCAAGGATTTAGCAGACAAACTATAGCTCTCACGCCTTTTAATAATCTCAATATGGTTCAAAGCAGTTAGGATGTAGGAGTTTACTGTATATTTTGCATAACCTGGACCGCGAATACTTTCATACTTACTCCTAATCTCATCAATTTTACTCCTTACTGTTTCGATGCATCTTTCAACGGGTTTACTAAATGTGTACTTCTTTGCTTCTGTGCGCCTTTCCCCAAATATTGTGCTAAGTGATTCTACTATTTCACTCAATGAAAAAAGAATTAAGGGATCTTTATCTTGAAGTTTCTCGCTAAGCACACCTGCTGCTACTCCTATACCTAAAAGTCTTAATTTGTGTTTAAGTCTAATAGCCTTTTCAGATTCTCTCACATAATACTCCATAGTTTTTAAGAGTTCAGTTCGAACTTGCTTAAAATTAGGCTTGGGCAAATGTGTTCTTTCGAGGTAGTTTAAGTATCTTTGAACACATTCATTAGCAATTTGTTGATCAATTGTCATATTAGTTGAAATTAAGTCCAGTATTTTTAATATTTCGGAAATCGCAAAGTGATTTCCGAGTGTACTTTAGTGCGGAGTGTTTTTGACATAATTAGGGCTAAAGCTTAATTGTAATAAATACTTTTATGTTCTTCTGTATGCATGCAAACGACGTCTTCTTTCATAATCTTTCAAAACATATTCGATATTAGTTCCTATTATTGTAATAGTTGCAACTCTAACAGTATCAATGTACTGCTTTACAGTTTCAAGTTTTTTGTTGCCTAGTTTTTCCAAAATTTCATCCAGAGAAAAATTAATTTGTATTTTAGCTCCATCAACTGGTCCAAATTTGTCTTTTAATTCTTTGGCAAAACAATCAGCGATTGTTGCAAGTGCACGAAACCTTGGTATTTGGTTATCATGAGAAGGTTGTTGGATTAAATCTAAGTAATGCAACTTTACTTCTATAAGTGCTTTATAAACTTCTTGATAGGTTGGCATTTAACAAGAGCTTTCGAATTTATTTTTAAATTTTACTATTATCCAGTTGTTAAATATTTTCCAATACTTTTATAAAGTGTTATACATTTCATAATCTTGAGAAATGTAGGCGTAGCTTGCCTGAATCTCAATAAAACAATATTAATAGTGGAAGCTTAAAATGGGAATGTACCAGTATATTAGAGAGGCTTGGAAAAAGCCAAAAGAAAATCTTGGTGAGTTATGGCAGCAGCGCATCATAAAATGGCGCCAAGAACCAACTACTATAAGATTGGAAAGGCCAACAAGGCTAGACAGAGCTCGTTCTTTGGGTTATAAAGCAAAATCAGGTTTTATAATAGTCAGGCAAAGAGTCTCTAGAGGCGGCCGTCAAAGACCTCAAATCAGACATCCTAGAAGACCAAAAGCAATGGGCAGAAGAAAAGACTTGACAATGAATTATCAATTAGTTGCTGAAAATAGAGCAGTAAAAAAATATCCAAATTGTGAAGTTCTTAACAGCTATTATGTTGGTGAAGATGGTTTGTATAATTGGTATGAAGTCATCTTAGTTGATAGAAATAGTCCTTCGATAATGGCTGACCATCACATAAATTGGATTATCAATCAGAAAGGAAGGTCTTTCAGAAGCTTGACTAGCGCAGGAAAAAGAGCAAGAGGGCTTCATGGAAAGGGTAAGGGTTATGAGAAAATACGCCCAAGTCTTAGATCATATAATAGGCGTGGTAATTAAATTATTTTAGAGAATATATCCCTCTTTTTATTCTTTTTACACTTCCCATTTTACAAAGTTTACTTAATTGGGTTGCTATAGATTTTGATTTACCATTAGTAATATTTGCTATTTCTTTTATACTAATTGACTTCTTAGTTAATAATTCCTCAATTTTTGACCTAAGTGTTAAATTAGTTGGCCCTTTGTAGTTTATTGAAGCAAAAGTTCCGGTAGAAATTTTCTTAATTTCGCCTTTTTCTTTTAATCTAAAAAATAGTTTATAAGCTCTAATATAATCTAAATTGTATTTTTTAGCAAATTCTTTTATTTTTATAGGTTTTTTA
>CAZRRL010000125.1:0-3006 GCA_964602555.1 uncultured Methanosarcinales archaeon
ATTTTATTTAAGAGAAAGAAGATTAAATCTGTTTCCCACTTAACTTGAAATTACCTATTAGAACAAAAATTTATAAATTATTATAACTACCTACTCAAAATGGTTAATAGAGGATATTTATCTATATACTTAGCTGTTTCACTAGCAGGCTCATCTTGTGCACCTCGCATAGGACCACTTATAGGAGTGCCAACAGAAAGAATTTCTAGACTAGAAGAGCGTGTTAGTAAATCAGAAAAAAATATTGAAAGATTAGCAGCTGAACCAGTTGCAGAAGATTCTAGAATAATAACAAAGGAAGAACAACCAGCTGAATTTGGGCGTTTACTTGAAGTAATATTAAGTCTATATAAAAATCCACAATCAAAACAGCGTGCTGAAAATGCAGACGCTATTATTATAACACCTACAGCTAAAGGCGAATATTATATTGTTGTGCCGATACAAGACATTGATAAAGATGGGCTTTATACACCTCGAGTTGATAAGCGTATGCCAGATAAAGTTCGTGATGTTGACATTGTTAGATATGTATTAGAATTTAAGATAGAAACAAGTAAAATTCCAAAACCAGTTAGAGACTTGTTTCCTAATTTAAGAAGTGCTTATCAAGATTAAAAATAAAATTTATGTTTTTAAAAATAAACTAAAAATTATTTCTTTAGAAATCTAGTTTATTCATTTTAAATTTTAAATAAGTATTTGCTTATTTAGATTTAGGAGATACTGATATATAAGTAACCATTAAAGAGTGATAAAAATAGAAAAATTTAAATACTATCAAATTTTTCCACTTATGTATAACAATGGAAATAAATGGAGACAGCGAAAAACAGCCTGAAAAACCTATTCAACAAACTCCTCAACGAGAAGCTCCAAAAAAAAGAAAATGGCCAAAATTTGTAATTGGCGGAGCTAGTGTAGCAACATTAGTAGCAGCTGGTTACTTAGGCAGGGATTATGTTAAGGAATTTTTTTCTAGAAAACAAGAACCTAAACCTAAGGTTGAGTATGTTGATTTTACTTGGGAAGTACCAGATGGTGGCGTTCTTTCTAAAAAAGTTGCTGAAGTTTATTTTGGTAACAGCAACATTAAGGGCATTATAAAAAAAGTTCAAGAATTAAACCCAGGCATTTCGTTAGACACCAAATTATCAGAAGGAACTCCAATAACAATTCCAGTCACTCAAAGTATTGATAATTCTCAAGATGTAAGGTACCAAATGTATCCTGCAAGAAAAGGTGAAACTCTTGCATCACTCGTTAATAGAGTTGTATACGGGCAAGTAAATAAAGTAGCAGATGCTAATGGTCTTAGTGATGATAAAAGAGCTGTTGTAACATTGGCTTATGCGGATGAAAATAAACTAGACTTGATAGATTTTGTAGAAAAGAAGGCTAATTACGGTCCTAAAGATCTTGTCATTGTGAATATGCCAGATGGAATAAAGGGTGACTACTTAAAACCCGGACAAAAAATTGTCTTTCCTAGCGTTAAGAAAGTTATTAAAGCTGAAGCTGAACAAAAAAGTTTGCCAACAAAACCAAAAGTACTTTTTAGAAAAGCGGGTTATGATGTAAATAATCCATTAAGTCATTCAAAATTAGAGCCACTAACTGAATATAATAATTTGGAAAGATTAGCAAATAATCAGCGATTATTAGGTACAGTCAGCAACAAATCATCTAGCGATCATTCTATTATGGAAGCTTACAGACGGATGGCTCCAGTATACTTTGGTTAATGGAATAAATCCTTATTCCTTTTAATTAGTGTCTTCTTTGTAACAATATTTCTCCTTTTTCAATTGGAACCCATAATCCTGTTTCATAATCATACCCAACTTTTGCAAATCTTTTGATATCTCTTGCTAAGAGTGGCTGTGTACCATCGTAATCTGTAATGTTAAAATACCTGTAAAGATGACCTGAAGGTCCAATTGAGCTGTCAACTGTTGGTACTGCCACGCCTTTTAGTCCATCAGTAGTTAACACAATGATTAACCATGTGTCATATTTATCAATAAACTGTTCAGATAAAGGTTCAGCTCTTACACTTTTGTAATTTGTTTCAAGCCATTGCCTTAAATTAGATAAAAGTGCAAGCGATTTGCCTCTTCCTAACTTTTCTACTTCACTAATTATTTTATAACCAATATCTTCTAATTGTTTTAAGTTTGTAGATGTTGAGGATTTATAAGTTGACTCAAGTCTCAAAATAATTGGAAATTGTCTATTGTAAACTTCTTCGGATAAAATTTCATCTTCGGATGGTTTAGGATTTATGGCTAAATCAAAATTATACCCATTAATATTTATTTTATCGCCATGATTAAGCCATGACCATTCTTTCTTTTGCACAGAATTGATTTCCACTAGCGAGTAAGGTGAGATTAAAATTCCAAATTTTCTTTCCTCTGCAAAGAATCTTATTGCAATTTGATGGTCATACGAAATCTTTGAATCTTCAAGAACAATTTCACAATCTTGGCTTTTTCCTATTAGAAATTCATTATAATCACTGATATGATAATTACCTATAATTTTTATCGGACTATTAGGTAGAATTTCACTTTTATTCGGTGTTAAAGTAAGAATTTGATTTGTAATTTGAAATTCTTCTTTTTTTTCAATTTTAGGTGAGTAATGCATGGGTTGAATTGTTTGTGTTTCTCTTCTCCTGCCCTTTATGTAAACATTAATAGAATTTGTTCCTATTTTTCCTTCAGAATCTTCTAAAAGTACTGTTACAGTATGCTTACCAGGCGTCTTAAATGCTAAATCCTGGCTGCCTTGGGTTAAGGAAGCATAGCGCTTTTCTA
The DNA here is from genome assembly GCA_964602555.1 of uncultured Methanosarcinales archaeon. Lineage (GTDB taxonomy): Archaea > Nanobdellota > Nanobdellia > Woesearchaeales > GW2011-AR4. The sequence continues at coordinate 2,823 of CAZRRL010000125.1, forward strand.
TTGGTGAGTGTTCATCAGAATAAATGATTGCCTTAAATGGTGACCTTCCGTTATTTAAATAAAAGGAAAATATAATGGATGTACCAATATCAGCACCTATGTTGGGCTCTTTTGCTTCTTTTGGAGCCCAAACATCTAAAGTTACGCTGAGTTGCAGAATACCAGCAGTCAATTGCTTAGGTTC
>CAZRRL010000126.1:0-2817 GCA_964602555.1 uncultured Methanosarcinales archaeon
TGATGTGGGGTTACCTTATTGCACTTGGAATTGGCTTGCACAATCTTGGGGAAGGGCTTGCAATTGGCAGTGCTTATGCTGTTGGAGAAATAGCATTAGGTAGCTTATTGGTCATAGGATTCATGGTGCATAATGTAACAGAAGGTGTTGCAATTGTTGTGCCATTAACTAAAACATTCAAGCAGATCAAAAATTTTTTAATACATCTTGTTATGATGGGTTTGATAGCTGGTGCTCCAACGATAATTGGAGCTTTAATTGGTGGCTTTTCTTACTCTGCAGCTTTAGGTGTTTTTTTCCTTGCAATTGGTGCAGGAGCAATATTTGATGTTGCATTTGACATTCTGAATCAGATATCAAAAGGTCAGTGGCTCTCAATATTTACAGTTACAAATGTTCTTGGATTTTTAGCTGGTTTATTGATAATGTATGCAACAGGATTTTTGGTGTTGGGATAAATCAATAAAATGATTTTTTATAAAAAATTTTTAAATTATTTTAAATTATTGTTTGATAGAAAACTGCTCGCATTCATGGGTTCTGGATTAATAGTTAGTGTTGCTTACATGGATCCAGGTAACTGGGGAACTGATATAAGCGGTGGAGCTTCTTTTAATTATGATTTGCTTTGGGTTGTGTGGCTAGCTTCTGGAATGGCTATGCTTTTCCAGTACTTATCAGGAAAGCTTGGAATTGCTGGCTATTCTTTACCTGAGCTAGTCAAAGAAAAACTGAAAAAAAGATGGCTTGTGTTATCTTATTGGATTTTAGCAGAGATTGCAATTTTGGCAACCGATTTGGCAGAATTTCTTGGCATAGTTGTTGCTTTAAATCTGCTTTTTGGTATTCCTCTGCTTTTTGGCACTTACTTAGCAGTTGCTGATGTTTTGCTTATTTTGTTGCTTACGCAAAAAAGGTTTCGTACTTTAGAGCAGTCTTTTGTTATTTTTGTATCAATAATCGGCCTAGGCTATGTTTATGAGCTGTTTATTACTAAGCCAGACATGTCATCGATTCTTGTTCATTCAATTAAGCCAATACTAACAAAGGAAAGCGCTTTGATTGCTGTTGGCATTATAGGTGCAACTGTTATGCCGCACGCATTATTTGTGCACTCATGGCTTATCAAAAACAAGATAATAAATGCAAAATTTGGCAGTAAGTTTAAGACATTAAGGTATCATTTAATAGACAATATAGCTTCTTTGACAATAGCTGGACTTATTAATGCAGCAATCATTATAATGTCTGCAGCTGCTTTTTATAATTCAGGAGTACAAGTTGTAACACTTGACCAAGCTTACACAACCTTAATACCATTATTTGGCAAATTTGCTGCAATTGTATTTGCATTAGCGTTGCTTTCTGCTGGCATTTCCTCTTCAGTTACAGGAACTTTAGCAGGCCAATCAATCATGGATGGGTTGACTGGTTTTAGAATAAATATGTGGGTTAGAAGATTAATAACTAGATTCATTAATATTATACCAGTAACAATTGCAGTTTTGCTTGGAATTGAGCCATTGAAGATACTTGTTTTAAGCCAGGTTGCACTAAGCTTGCTCATACCTTTACCACTAATACCTTTGATTATATACACATCTGATAAAAATATAATGAAAGAGCTTGTTAATAAAAAAATTACAAATATATTTGCTGTAATATTCGCTGTTGTTATTCTTGGTTTTAATGCTTACCTGATTTACCAAGTATTTTTTCAAGGGGTTGGAATTTAAATACTATTCTTCTCGATGTTAGCATAAAAAAGGAAAAGTATTTAAATATTAGAATATTCTAATGTTTTATTATGAAGAAATTGTATAGTTTGCATGCGGAAATGTGCAAGGTATTCTCTAATTCTATTAGGCTAGAGATATTGAATCTTTTAAGAGACAAAGAAATGTCAGTTACAGAACTTATAGAAAAAACAAAGCTGAGCCAAGCTAATATATCTCAACATTTAGCGATTATGAAAAGTAAAGGAATTGTAGATCCAAAGAGAATGGGAAAAAACATCTATTACAAACTTTCAAATCCCAAAATCATCAAGGCGTTTGACATAATAAGGGAAGTTTTAATGGACAGATTAAGAAAGAATAGTAAAATTGTGGAAGAGTTGTATGTGAAATGAAGAAGCTAAATTTGAAAGAAGTTGATAATGTATCAAGAATAGCACTAATTATTCTAGTTGCCATAATCGGGTATTTCCTTCTATTTTTAATTACAAGCTCGGTATTAATACCAAAACAAACGCCCATGATGCAGATGATGAGTGAAGCGATGGGCACAAACATAATGAACTTCTCTACAACAAATTCAATTATAATAAATCTAATTTCATTGATTTTTGCTGCTGGATTAGGATTTTTTGCATCACTATATCTGTTTAGAGCAAGATCAAAGGATAAAGAATACAATATTCTAAGGAAAGCTTTGTCAGATGATGAAAAGAGGATTTTAGATGAAATAAAAAGAGCTGATGAAGTTACTCAAGATTCGTTAAGATTTAGATTAGATTGGAGCAAAGCAAAAGTTTCAACAGTCTTAACTAATCTTGATAAGAGAAATTTAATTCAAAGAGAAAGGATTGGAAAAACTTACAAGGTATATTTACAAAAATGATGGTTTCAAACGGTTTAAGTGGCAAAATAGTTATAATTATTTAGCTATACCACTTTTGGTGATGTAAAATGGGAAAAATAATTTTTGTAATAGCAATAATTTTGTTGTTGAATTTGAGTTTAGCTAATGCGCATATTACACAACAAGAAATTAATGAAGTCAAAAGCTTAATCAATTCAAAAGTATCCTGTAAGA
>CAZRRL010000127.1:0-2799 GCA_964602555.1 uncultured Methanosarcinales archaeon
CAAAAGTGTTTGGCTGCTCTTTCTTGCATATTGGACACCAGTTTGCGTAAAAGTAAAGCAGTATTTTTTTGTTTTCTTTCAGAGCTTTTTCATAATCTGCTTTGTTGAATTCAAGATATTTTGAGGTTGCTCCTGCAAGCACCTTGCCAGTGTATGAAGATTCCATCATTCCTTCTTCACCCTCTTTCATCATTTCGCCTGCCTTCATAAAAGTGCCGTCCATCCATATTGATTCATTTTCCTTGAGCATAAATGACGTTCCGTCTTTTTTGACTACCTTGCCGTCTGTCATTACTTTTGTGCCGTCATTGAGCATCGTATCTTTCTCCATGGCAGTCATTGTTTTTGATTTTTCATCAATCATCATCATTTTACCGTCTTTCATCTCAAATCCTATTTCAGCCATCTCTCCGGCTTCTTTTTCCATCATTGCATCTTTCTTTTCCGCAATGCCTGTTATTTTTACGCATCCAAAGACAACAATACTAAAAATAACCAATAATCCAAGTAAATAATTTATTTTTTTCATTTTTTCACCCCATATATTTGTTTTAATCATTTTTAATTATTCAATCACTCCCATGTTATTTTTAACAATACGGCAAATCCAATTGCCTGCAAAAGCGTTAAAATAAAGACGTGCGTCGTAACCTGAGGTACATAATATTCAGTCATCGTCAAATAAAAGTATAATGAAACCAGATTCTGCAGCAAAAAGAGAAAACCAAAAATAAAAAGGCCAATTGTGAATTTTGATTTAGCCTGCTTGAGGTTTTTATAATAGACATGCAGCAGTCCTAGCAATAAAACTGTAGATATTACAGCGAGAATAGTTGTAGCCTGCATTAAAGCTTCCATGAAAATAAGAAAAACTGCGTTATTTATTTACTTTTTCCCAAATTGCCCCCAAATCTCATCAAAAAGCTTGATGTTTGCTTGCATGAACTCTGACAGAAAATAAACAGCGCCATAATTGCCCTTGTTTATAGCAGTAATTATATTATTTTTTTCTAAAATTTCCAAATGATGCCTTACTGTTTTGTAATCAAGCTTTAAAATTTCTGCAATTTTGTTTGCATTAGAAGGCTTTTCCTTCAACAAATCTATTATTTTGCCTCTAGTTTCACCTCCTTTAGTGCCTGCTACAAGATACCATAATATGTTTTTCATTAAGAAATGAGATTTTTGATGGTTTTTATAGTTTGTGTTAACAAAGTTTTTATAGATTAATTTTATCTCCTAACTTTATTGGAATGAATCTACAAGACAGACTTGAAATTATTAGAATGGAAAAGGTATCAAGAGATCTTCTTAGATATAATTTAATACATACATCTTTTATGGTATATTACGCTGAACATCCTCATTTAAGTGAAGATGGAAGAAAGGAGGGTTTGTTAAGAACTATCAATGAATTAGAATTAGTTTATCAACAGAACGTACATGATATCCCATCAATCTTAAAACCATTTATTGAGGAACAATTAAAATGTGCAAAAGATGATGTTCTCAATGGTGATTATTGGTCAGCTATATCAGACGTTGACAGCTTGGAAGTTTCTTACCTTAGTGAATACCTACCTTATTTACCAAATCTTGAAAGAGAGGCTTATGCACATATACTATTAGCTATGAAGGCTGCTAAAAAAATTGGTGGAGAAATTATAATAAAGACCGAGCCATCTGAGCAGTGAATAAATAAAATCCAAAAAGAGTTTTAAGATATTACTTTAACCCTAGAACTCTCTATCCTTCTGTAAAGATAAAATATAATACCCAAATAAGAAACATAAGCGATAACCTCAAGCAAGCTAGGATTTCCATTATATCCAAACAATCCTTTTAAAAAGCTTCCAACAATACCTTTTTCACTTAGAAGATGGTTTATATCAAATAGAGGCGATATAATGCCACTTACTAAACTTGCTTCCTCAAATTCATGGATTCCATGAGCGACTAAGCCTGCAGCAAACAAAATAAGGAGAATGCTGCTTACATTAAACAATTTTTTTAGATTTATTTTTCTTGTGCTAACAAAAAATAAATAACCAACAACAATAGCTGAAACAATTCCCAAAGAACCTCCAATAAAATTTACACCGCTTGCATAGTTGATAGCATTCAAGAAAATAACAGTTTCAACACCTTCTCTTATAATTGCTATAAAAATTAGCATGAAAATTCCAAAATGAGAAAATAAAGGTTGCGTGCTCATCAGGTGCTTTTCGACCTTTCCTTCTATCTCTTTTGAGATATGCCTTTGCCGCATCATCCAAAGAATCATTGTCGTCAGCAAGAATGCTCCAAAAATCATTGTTGTGCCTTCAAAAATTTGCTCTGCTCTGCCTTCAAAACCACCTGCAAATAAAGTGAAGATTAAAGCAGCAATAATACTTGCAAGAATTCCAAAAATAATTCCATAGTAAACTGTTTTCTTGTAATCTTGATTATTGGTTCTATTCAAATAAGCAAGAACTATGCCAACAACTAAGCTTGCTTCTAAAGTTTCTCTCGATGTTACTAAAAATGATTCTAGCATTTAATACCTCTTTATTTGTAATAGTTTCTGGCAAGCAATCTATCAGCACCATAACTAATTAAAGCACCTGCTGCCATACCTAATAGTGGATTTGTTGTACTCAAAGCATAACCTATTGTTGTCCCTGCCCCTACAATTAAAGCTGTGCGAGCATCTCCTCCACCCTTGGTAATTTTTGCATCTAAACCCATCAAAACCACCTAAACTTAACAATTGTTAATTTAGAATGATGGCTTATATTTAAAGCTTACTAGTGGGTT
>CAZRRL010000128.1:0-2687 GCA_964602555.1 uncultured Methanosarcinales archaeon
TTGGCTTAATCTTACTTGATTTCCTTCTATTGTTGCCACAACAAAGTCTGGCGCTGATTGTCCACGTTCAATTCCAACACTTGCTTGTACTTCTTGCTGCTGTGCAGCAGCATTGCTAGTAGCAACTTGATGTCCTGTTCCTGACGATGAACAAGCACTTATAAATACAATTGACAATAAAATTAATTCAATAAAAATTTTTTTCATAAAACTAGCCCCTTAAAGCAAAAAAGCCCTGACTTTTATTTATAAATAATGTTTAATAATTAAACCAAGATTTTAACTACCCAAACGTAAAAGTATATATCTTAAATCCTTTACCTACAATATTAATGTTTATGGCATGTGCATCATAATTTTCAGCTGAAGCAATGTTATACAGCTTGAATTCTTTTACTTTTGATACACTTTTCTCATTTTCAAAAACAATATCAGAGCCTTTGTTTTTATCATTTTCAATTTCATTGTCTAAAAACACAAATGCCTCTGAGCCATTTTCAGAGCCTGCTACAATATTGACAACTTTTGCTTGGAATATCAATAAAATAGAGCCTTCATCACTTACTAATTCCATGTTGTCTGCGTTATTTTTCCATTTTCCTTCTAAATAAACATTATTGGGCGTTATTGATGAAGGAAGTTTATAATCAATAACTTGCTCTTGCTTTATACCCTCAGGATTTCCAAAGTTGCCCCTTGAAAACTGATAGCCAAAATAGATTTCAGGCGTTCTCACATTTAAAAAATCAACATCAATTGCTTCTTCAGGCTTAGTCATATTAGCTTCAATATTATTTTTTTGTTGTAATCGCTCCATCCTTTCTTTTAGTAAATTTTGTATCATTTTTTCTGTTTCATCATAAGCACCTTCACCAATATGGTCATATCTTATGTAACCATCAATATCAATCAAATATTTATGTGGCCAGTACCTGTTTTGGTAAGCACTCCATGTTGCGTATGCATTATCTTGTGCAACAGGATATTTTATTTGGTAATCCTCAATTGCTTTTAGCACATTTTCGTATTTTTTCTCGAAATTAAATTCTGGAGTATGCACGCCTACAATAACTAAGCCTTTGTCACGATATTTTTTATCCCACTCTTTTAAGTAAGGCAATGTCCTAATGCAATTAATGCATGTGTAAGTCCAAAAGTCTACTAAAACAACTTTTCCTCTTAAGCCTTCTATCGTCAATGGCTCGGAATTAATCCATCGCTCTATAAGAATGAAATTTGGTGCTTTAGGATATTTTGATTTTTTTTTAGTAATTTCTTCATCAATTAAATCAGATTTACTTGAATCCGAGGTCTCTTTTGATATAGTTTCTTCTTGTGGAACATTAGCCACTTGTTTAGAGTCGAGTTTTTCATCATTAGAAGATACTTCTGCTTGACTCAAATCAGGCTTTTGCGATTCTATGTATAAAATAGCTGCAACTATAAAAATTACAACAATTAAAGTCAAAAATGGTTTTTTAATAAAGGTTGGTTTTTTCATGATAGAAGTGATGCTGCAAAAAACCAGTTTGCTACAACATTTAGCTTATTTGTGAATACAAGTACTCCTAAAATCAGCAATAAAATTCCTACGACAATGTTGAAATATTTCAATACAGTTGCTGATTTATTAATCAGATTGGTTGCTTGAGTTGTAAACAAGCCAACTAACAAAAACGGGATTCCTAAGCCAAGTGCATAAGAAAGCAATAAAACAAAGCTTAAGCTCGGCTTTGTTACAGCCAAAGCAAAAATGCTGCCAAGGATTGCGCTAACACAGGGTGTCCAACCAACTGCAAAAGCAGAGCCAAAAACAAATGAAGTAACATAAGTTACGCTAAACTTTTTCTTAACAGCAATTTTATGCTCTCTTTCAAGAAAGCCAATTTTTATCAATCCTAAGATGTAAAGGGCAAATAATATTATGATAATTCCTCCAATTCTTGAAAGCCATGTCTGGACATTGTAGGAAACCCTTTCCAGTATCGTGTTTAATAAAACACCCAATAAGGCGAATATAACTGAAAAGCCTAATACAAAAGCTACACTGTTCAAAAACATCTTCAATCTTGCGCCTTGCTGCCCAGCTGATGTTCCAGATAAATAAGCCAAAAAGCCCGGAATTAATGGTAATACGCAAGGGCTTACAAATGAAACTATGCCTGCAATAAAAGCAACAATAATAGTTGGTTCTACCATTTTATTTGATTAATTTGTATTCTTTATTAATTATTTTTTATTTTCAATCTGTGCTTCGCACAAACTTTTGTGCTCGGCGTCACTTTTTTACCATATCGTGACGCCTCTCCTATTAATTCATTATATCGAATTCGAGACAAAAATTTATTGGCAATAGAATTTTTGCCGAGTGTAACTTTTGTCGCGAAGCGACGGATTGAATTTATTACATGTGTATTTTATTAAACCTTATTTAATTCATCCAAATACCTTTGCTTATCCCATGAATCTGGGAATTTTCCTACTCTTTGCTCATTTTTTAGGATAACCTTTGTATGCTGATACGAAATTCCAAATTCCTTTGCCAATGCTTCTTCATCTGCATCGGTGTCGGAATCCCGGTAATTTACCCTGAATCCAATCAAATCAGGATCATTTACCTCATTGAAAGCGGCAAAAGTGTTTGGCTGCTCTTTCTTGCATATTGGACACCAGTTTGCGTAAAAGTA
>CAZRRL010000129.1:0-2614 GCA_964602555.1 uncultured Methanosarcinales archaeon
TATCACTTAGTGCTTTGAATGGCTCTATTCTTGATGCAATCAAATCAATAGAAACTGCATTCATTGTAACTTTAGAATTTGAGTAATCTATATAAATCTTGCCAAATTAAGTTTTTTGGGCTCGTGGTCTAATCTGGTAAGACACTGCTCTCGCTAACTAAACCGTGAAAAGCGGAGACTTCGGGTTCAAATTTGCAAAACTAACATTGAAAATCCCGACGAGTCCATAAAATTTTATTGTTTAAAGTGATTAATGGCAGAAATAAAGTACTGCGATATGTCAGATAAAAAACAATATCAATAAACATTAATTTCACATTTAATAACGCAATACAATAATTATTAATGAAATTCAAAAATTAAATGTCAAGCTGCAAATCTGTTTATGAGCCAAGAGAAGACAGTACTATGCTAGAACATTATGTTAGAAAATACGCTAAAGGCAATGTGCTTGATATGGGCACTGGCTCTGGATTACAGGCTATTGCATCAGCTCAAAATAAAAATGTAAGCTCTGTTTTGGCAACAGACATTCAAAAAGGTGTTATCAATTATTGCAAAAAATGCATAGAAAATCCAAAAATAAGATTCTTACACTCCGATTTGTTCAAAAATATAAAAGGGAAGTTTGATACTATTATTTTTAACCCACCATATCTGCCTCAGGAGTTAAAGCTTAAAGATTTAACGATAGAAGGTGGTAAAAAGGGCTATGAAGTTATAGAAAGATTTCTAAATAAAGTTAACAATTTTTTAAAGCCTAATGGAGTTATTTTAATGGTTTTTTCTTCTTTGACAAAAAAAGAAAAGGTAGAAGAGTTTATCAAAAATAATCTGCTTGATTTCGAAGAGCTTGAAAAGTTTCATATATTTTTTGAAGACATTTATGTTTATCTGCTCAGAAAAAATGAATTTTTAAAAGAATTGGAAAGTAAAGGAATAAATAACGTTGGATACTTGACTAAGGGGCATCGTGGATTGCTATTTACGGGTTTATACAAAAACAAAAAAATCACAATAAAAACTAAAAATCCGCAAAGCAAGGCAATTGGAAGAATTGAAAATGAGGCAAAATGGCTAAATAATCTAAATAAGCACAAAATAGGGCCAAAGTCAATATTTGCTGGTGAAGGTTATTTTGCATATGTGTTTATTGATGGGGTATTTATTGTCAAGTATCTAAAAAAATCGACACAAAAAAATATAAAAATTATATTAAAAAAAATCTTCAATCAGCTGTTTACGCTAGATAAATTAAAAATTGACAAGGAAGAAATGCACCATCCAACAAAACACATAATTATAAGTAAAAACAAGCCATTCCTTATAGATTTTGAAAGGTTGCATTACTCTAAAAATCCAAAAAATGTAACACAGTTTTGTCAATTCCTGATAAGCGGTTATATCAACAGTATATTGAAAGACAAAAAAATAGATATTAATATGTCTAGATTGATACAACTTGCAAAAATTTATAAAAATAATCAAAATCAAACGAATTTTGATAAAATAATAAACGCATTATGAAAACAAAAAAAAGATATTTATATTTTAGTATAATTATTGCAATTGTTTTAGTAGCATTATTTTATTACAAGATTTATCAAGAAAATAAAAAAACAATTAAAGATGCAATTAAAGAAGATTTTAAAACCTCATGGAATGTTGATAACAATGGATACCTTCACTATTCATTGGACAGAGGCGATGTAATGTTTAGAAGAGAGGATTATGATCAAACTGATAACCTTTCAATTCACAAAATAATTTATCAAAGCAAAAATGGCAACATCTACGGTTTATTGGTTTTGCCAAAATTCACTTCAGAACATTTGCCAGGAGTTGTTTTGTTGCCAGGAGCTGGTGTGGGAAAAGAAAGTGAACTCGAGCTTGCTAAGAAAATTTCTGAGCTCGGAGTGGTTGTATTAGCAATTGACCAAAGGGGTGTAGGCGAAACTAATGGTAATTTTCCTACATTAGATGAGGACTACGCCAATTTCTTAAAAGGCAATGAACCTTATCAGCATCTTATGGTTTATGATGCATTAAGGGCTTACGATCTATTGTATAGCGCTCCATTTATAGATCCTGAAAGGATTATTATTGCAGGAGAAAGTTTAGGCGGCAGAATTGCAGTAATAGCAGCCGCTATAGATAGAAATATAAAAGGAGTTTTAGTAATTAGTTCAGCAGGCCTAGGCTTTAAAGGCGGCGGTGATATAAAAAAAGACACTTTTTTGAGATCAATAGACTCAGATCGCTATATTAATCTTATAACACCAAGAAAATTGGCTATGATCCATAACCTTAATGATAAAATTATACCATTAAGCTCAGCAATAGGTTCTTACTCAAAAGCACTAGAACCAAAAAGATTTGTTTTAGTAAACGACACAAGCTGCAATCACGGGTATTGTGATAGTATGTACAATGGCCTTGTAGAGAGTTTAGAGTATTTAATTGGATAAATAAAATTGTTAGTATTACATAATAATAGTGATATCTACTACCTATCTTATATACAAAAATAAAAAAAACCGATACCTTTATATATAACCGCTTCTTACTATAGACTAGTACATCGGAATTGCTATTTCTAGTAAATTTCGTGTAA
>CAZRRL010000130.1:0-2559 GCA_964602555.1 uncultured Methanosarcinales archaeon
TTTATTATAGATCGTGTAGTAAAAGGATTAACTTCATTGTTTTTTTAGATAAAAATCTATAATCTTTATAAACCAATCATATTTCTAAACTGATATGGCATTAACAGAAGCCCAAAAATTTCATTTGAAGAAACTGATTAAGGAGCTTGAGCGTTATAGGGGTAGGCATACAGAGCTAGTCAGTGTTTATATTCCTCAAGATTATGACTTGAATAAGATAATTAATCATCTTGCCCAGGAGCAAGGTACAGCATCAAATATAAAATCTGCTTCTACAAGAAAAAACGTTACTGATGCATTGGAAAGAATGATTCAGCATCTAAAGCTATTCAAAAAAACTCCAGCAAATGGATTAGCTATCTTCTCAGGCAATGTAGCTGAAAGAGAAGGCCAACAAGACTTTAAAGTTTGGAGCATAGAGCCACCAATTCCATTAAAAACAAGAATTTATCGTTGCGACAAGGAGTTTGTTCTTGACATTTTAATAGACATGCTTGAAACTAAAGAAGTGTATGGCTTAGTGGTGATGGACAGAAGAGATGCACATATTGCATTACTAAAAGGAAAAACAATTGTACCTTTAGTTAAAACTCATTCTGAGGTGCCGGGAAAATTTAAGGCGGGTGGGCAGAGCGCAGCTCGCTTCAGCAGATTGATAGAAGGTGCTGCAAAAGACCATTACAAAAAAGTTGCAGAATATATGAAAGAAACTTTCCTTAATATGGAAGGTCTAAAAGGAATAATTGTAGGTGGCCCTGGTCCGACAAAATACGATTTAATAGAAGGTGATTTTATAACAAATGAGGTCAAAAAAAAGATAATAGCGATAAAAGACTTAGGCTATACTGGCGAATTTGGTTTAGAAGAGCTTCTTGAAAAAAGCCAAGATGTATTAGCACAAGAAGATGTTATGGAAGAAAAAAAGATTGTTAGCAAATTTCTTGAGATACTAGCCACAAAACAGAATATGGTTGCTTATGGAGAAGCAGATGTAATGAACAAGCTTAAAATGGGAGTTGTTGATATATTGCTTTTGTCAGAAGATTTGCCAGAAGAAAAAATTGAAGAGTTTGAGAAATCAGCACAGCCAGTTGGAACAAATATTAAAATTATTTCAACTCAAACAAGAGAAGGTGCTCAATTGCGTGATTTAGGAAAAGTAGCTGCTATTTTAAGGTATGAGGTGCATAGTTAATAATAAATTATGCTCACGGACAAAAATAATCATACAATAGTTGTCCGTTCGTAATATGTCGAAAATTCTGCATAGAATTTTCGAACATTCGCAAATCTTTGATTTGCTCTATGTCGGAAATTGCAAAAATGTATAATAAATTGTTACAATTTCCGAGCACTCGAAAACCGTAAGGTTTTCTTTGAGTAAAGGACATATTTATGTCTAAATCCTAAAAAATCTTATAGATTTTTGGGAACTTAAAAATCATTGATTTTTAAGTAATTTGTGTCCTTTACTATAATACAAAAATAAAAATGTCAGAATTAATTAAGGAAGCATTCCAGCAACTTTATCCTTACAAAGAAATCAAATATAATTTCTCTCTTAAGTATTCTAGAAAATTTAAATCATATAATGCAAATGTAAAATTATATAGCAACAATCTCATTTTTAATCTCAGCAAAGACTGGAAAAAAATAAGCAAGGAAATTCAAATTGGCTTAATACAAGAGCTATTAATAAAAATTCTTAAAGATAAGAAAAAAACTATAAATATGGAGCTTTACACCTTGTTTATGAAAAATGTGCATATTGCAGTTCCAAAGATAAAAACTGATGAAGTTCTTGAAGAATCATTTAACAGAGTTAACGAGACTTATTTTAATGGAATGATTGACAAGCCAAATCTGCAATGGGGCAATGCATCAACAAGCAAGCTTGGCTCTTACGAGTATGGCTCAGATACAATAACGATAAGCACAATTTTTAAGCAAACTAACAAAGAACTTTTAGATTATGTTATACACCACGAAATGCTACATAAAAAATTCAAATTTCAAAACAAAAATGGAAGGAATTTGCATCATAGCAATGAATTTAAAAAAATGGAAGAAAGATTTAAAGATAAAGTTTTGATTGAAAAAGAAATATCAAAGCTTGCAAGAAAACATAGCTTAAGATTCCATTTTTTATCTTTTTAGTTTTTTGTTGCACTCGTTCTCAGCTTACCAAATTCACAAAGTTTAAATATTTTTGAAATAAACATAAGCAAAATGACAGATAAGTTAATCCCGTTAGCAGCAATGGAAAAATTGCTAAAGCAAGGTGGCGCAGAGCGAGTTTCTGACAAAGCAAAGGTAGCTTTAAAAAATGTATTAGAGGACATAGCAAATGAAATTGCTGCTAAGTCTATAAAGCTTGCTGTTCATGCTGGAAGAAAAACAATAAAAGCTGAAGATATTAAGTTGGCTGTTAAAGAATAAATTTTGATAAAGCATTTTCTCAATAGAATTTTTGAGGAGCTACACATCTCCTTATGCATCACATCCATTGTCGTAAAGGAACATATTAGCTTGGTGTTCATAGTGATATATCAAAAACTA
>CAZRRL010000131.1:0-2530 GCA_964602555.1 uncultured Methanosarcinales archaeon
ATTAAACCTCAATTATCTTTCCTCTTTTGCCTACGTTAATAACCTTTGTTTTTCCAATCTTTTCTTCTATGCCTTCTGCTTCATGAACATGACTGCAAAGCAAAATATCTGGTTTAAATACTTCAATTGCTTTTCTTACACCTTCACTTCCTGGAAATATGTTTGAGAATTTCTCCATCAAGGAGCCAGAAGGATGCACATGCGTTACCAATATTTTTTTCTTTGCATCTTTTATTCTATCGTAACCTTTTTTAATTAATTCAAAAATTTCATCTTCGCCAAGCTGAAACAAGCCTATGTTTGCACCTCCACATCCAAACAATCCAACATCTTTATATTTAATTGAGTAGCCATGAAGGTTAGTTACACCATAAAGCTCAGCAAGAAAATCTGCAGTTGCTACAGTTTCATGATTGCCTGGAATCAAAACTACTTTCTTGCCTTTTTTAACAAAAGGACCTATAATGCCTTCTGTAGAGCTCTCTGCATAAGTCAAGTCGCCTGACAGCACAACTAAATCTATGTTTTCCTTTTCAGCTTGCTCAGCCAACTTTTTAGCTTGAGACGTGTCACCATGAATATCGCCTGCTGCAAGTATTCTTAGCTTTGAGCTGTGTTTTTCCATATCAGACAATAAGTAGAATTCTTTTAAAAACTTATCTTTCTATTACCCTCACAGTTTCGGTCAAATTAATTATTTTGCTTGGCTTACCTTCTTTTTCACCTTCATACAAAATAAAATCAACGCCAGATTTTATTTTTGGCTCAAGATCTTCTAAAGAAGTCATATAATCTTCTCCGCTTATATTTACTGATGTTGTTACTATAGGAACTTCTGCTTCAGCTACGATATCTTTAATCCAGTGGTTTGGAATTCTGATTCCTAAACTATTTAATCCTGAATTAGCCTCATTTGCAACACATTTGTTATTTTTTAATTTGAATATTAAGGTGTAAGGTCCTGGCAATTTTTCGAGCCACTCTTCTCCTTGTTTTGTAACAATGCAATTTTTATAAACCCATTCCAATGAAGGTGCTATCACAGAAAATGGGTTTGTCACTCTCCCCTTAAGCTGCCTTACTTTTTTTACTGCTTTTGAATCCTGAGCATTGCAGCCAATTCCGTATATTGTGTCAGTTGGGTGGATAACAATAGCGCCATTTATTATAGAATAAATAATTGCTTCTTTCTCAAGCTTAAACTCATCAAAATTTAAGATGCGCATAGCAAGCAGAAATAAAATGAGCTATAAAAAAGTTTGTGTTAAAAATAAACTTTAATTATCTGATATTACTCTTTGTCTTATTATTTTTATATCTTCTCTACTTAAATCATGTTCATGACAATAACCTTGAATATGCTTTTCTATTATATCCACCAAGTCCCTTTTGCTAATTTTTGAATCAAAATTATCTCCCAATACTGTTTTATAACTTACTTTTATTTCAGTTTCTACAATCATTTTAAATCATATCTAGTCAAATTTTTTAAAAGAATTTTTGTCTTGTTCATTCAAAATTTTTTTGAATAAAGATATACTTCATCCAAATAAGCTTGTAAGTTATGCCATTGAGAATATTCTCTTGCATTAAAATAAGGAGGTGAAGTGACTGCTAAATGTATAGAATTATCTGGAAAAGATTTTAAAACCTTCTTATTATCACCCCTAATTAACCTGTGATGTGTCATAATTCTATAATCAATTAAAATAAATGGAAATTTATATATTTATCCATTTTGATTACGAGATGATTATTCATTCCAAATAACCCATCATAAATCCTTCTTCTTCACTATTAATTTCATCATCTTCAATGTACTGTTCTAAATATTCTACATTGTAAAAATCTTCTTCTTCACTTTCATATTTTTTCATTTTTATCACCTTCTTATTTTATCTTTGTGCCACTAAATTGAGCATCAAAGCTTCTAAGCTGCTTGTTTGTCCTTATTGTTAATTCCTTGATTTGTTTCAAAAACAAATCTTCAATGAACTCATTGCTTAATTCCATTTTCGTGTCACCTCTTATTCTGTTTTTAAGTCGCCGCAGCTGGGATTCTCACCCAAAAAGGATTAAACCTTTCCAAGATTTGAACCCAGAAGTCCTTGCGGACAGGAGGGTATCAGTCTCCCGGAATTCCTGTTTATCCGACTGCGGCATAAACTTTAAATACTAGTAAATCAATTCCACTTATTGAGGGTATCAGTTTCTTGGATCCGGTTTATCCGGTTTTATTTTTTATCTCCAACCATCAATGCTCATATTTTTCATGAACTCTTTTGCAACTATTGGTTTTGGAATAGTTGCTATTTTTGATGGTGGATTGTAACATTCATAGCATACTTCAAACCAAGCTTTTATTGGTGCTCCGCAAATTGTGCATCTCATCATTTTTAATCACCTAAATTTTTAAAGCAGGAAATGGGGGTGAAAAGAGCGATTTCAAACACTCCTTTTTTCCTGCCAATAATATTGAGAAACTTTCCCTTTAAATATTTCACACACAAATGTCCAGTGTCCAGTGGTT
>CAZRRL010000132.1:0-2502 GCA_964602555.1 uncultured Methanosarcinales archaeon
ATAAAAAGACTTCTGAAGCCTGAATTTCAGCAAGAGCTTGAGGGCTCTAAAGATTATTCTGATGAAATAAACAATGTTTGAGCATTATAGCATCAACAAAGTAATTAGGGTTTATTCATGATATTCTCTTGACTTACGAACACACAGCAAAAGTTTCAGCTATGCTGAAACTCACGAACAAAGTGCGTAGACCTAGTAATTTCTGTGTGTGAGTATATTTTTAGACAATTAAATTGAGTTATGGTTATATTTCATAATACTTACAAAATATATATAAAAACTTATATATTATTAAAATTATTTGAATAGACATTTGAATGTTTATTTGAACGAGATTTTAAAGTATATTTTTATGCAGAAACTGGAGCAACTCCTTAACAAAAAAGTTTTTTGCAAAAATACTCTTAAAAGTTATCATAGTTTGCATGATCGTTCTATCAAATATAACGTTTATATATAAACTAACAACTTGTTTAATTCATTTTGTTATGTTCATCACCAAATATATATAACATGGTGCTAGAATAGATATTATCTAAACTATCTATTATAATAATTATAACAAAAATGATAGAGCATGTATTTAATGTTAGTAGAATAAATATTATACAAAATAAATATTCTAATAATTATAATAAAAACGATAAATTGAATTATAAATCCATTAATTGTTGATGAAATTAGTAATAAATTAATTATATGATTAATAATAAAACTTGTATTAATAGGACTTATGAAATTTATAAGAAAATCAACAGGAAATTTTAAAAAATCAGATTTTGCAAGTTAAACTTTAGTCTTTTAAGTTTAATTGTGTTAAAATACTCAATAATATCACTAAATAAATTTATACTTACAAAATATATATAAAAACTTATATATTATTAAAATTATTTGAATAGACATTTGAATGATTATTTGAATGAATTGTTTTCGAAAGATTAAAATAGATACCCTTAATCACTTTTTCTGGGGGTGTAGATATTTTGGAAACATACTTGAAGGTATCTTCTTTGAACTATAAAATTCCATATTTTAGATTATTTTTGATTTTTAGTGTTGTTGTATCTGTTATGTTTGTCACACCAATAGTTTTTGCTATAACTAACTGTGGCGATGTTATAAACTCTAGTCTAACTTTAACAAACAATGTCACAAGTTGTAATAATGGTGATGGTATTATTCTTAATGCTTCTAACATAATTCTTGATTGTGATGGAAAATCTATTCATTCTAACACTCATAGCAATAATGGAATTTTACTTGGAGAATTGGCTGATAATGTCACTATAAAAAACTGTGAAATTATGAATTTTAATAATGGCATTGCTGACGAGGTAAAAGAAGCCGAACCATGCCCTAATAAAAATCATTCTAATATAATTATTCAAGATATGTTCTTTAACAACAATACAATAGGCATCAATTTTGTTCAAGGAGACTGTGTTGGCATTACACCTTTCTTTAGGAATTTAACCCTTACCAACATAAACTTTACTCCATTAAATTATGGTATGAGTGGTGAAATAGATATATGCAATTTTAACAATTTACAATTTTCCTGCAACTTAAGTTTAGGTGGTACTTGTGAAACTACAGCAATTTTTGATGATTTAAGAGATTGCAACATAAATAATTGGATAACAACTACTTCATTTCATTTAGGAATTTATATTGGTCAAAATACACTTCCTAGATCAGAAAGAATAGTATTTAACAATGTTTTTTTAAATGTTACTAATGGATCCAAATTCAGTTCTTCGATTGGGAATTTTCCTACATTCCCTATTGGATTTTTTCCTGATTTAAGTGTTAATATGACGATTGATAATAGCACTATTGTTACGGACAACGAAAATAATCTTACAGCTATTTTTGGTGAATTTGGTGTTTTTGACATAAAGGTAACAGACACTTCATATCCTTATGGCAAAGAAACAATTTTTGATGGAAATCTGTTGAGATATTGGAGAGTTAATGTTACAACAAACGTTGATAACGTTGATATTACTGCAACATCGCAATTGAACGAAAAGGTATCAGGCGCTACAGATAACAATGGCTTGCTGACATTGCTTTTATTGGAGTACTCGCATGGCTCAGCTACAATAACCAACTCCACACCATATACAGTAGAAGCTGTTAAAGGAAAACAAGTTTTTCAAGGCGTTTTGTCAATAGGTAATAGCTTGATTAATACTTTAACTTTTGATGTGACACTGCCAACAATTAATTTGATAAATGACACCCCTGATCCATTAAGTGCAGTGAATTTATTAAATATAACTGCCAATGTTACTGACGATATTTTCGTTAAAACTGTCTTGGTTGAGATAAATAGAACAAATTATTCTATGGCTCGTGTTGTTGCTAATAATACATTATTTCTTGATGATTTTGAGTCAAGGAACTTATCAATCAATGGGTGGGTAGTAAGTGGAGCAGGGGCTGCATGGACAAATAGCAGCGCAAGCCCATTTAGCGGAGCATCTCATTTAAGGG